>JACORX010000006.1 GCA_016179165.1 Candidatus Rokuibacteriota bacterium
GTGCTCACCCCGGAGGGTGGAGATGGCGTGCAGGCCATGAAGGCCGGGCTCATGGAGATCGCCGATGTCCTGGTGGTGAACAAGTCCGATCGGCCCGGTGCGGCCGAGATGGCACATCACCTATCTGCTTCGCTGCTTCTGGAACCGACCAATCCCGGCTGGGTGCGGCCCGTCCTCTTGACCCAAGCCGCCAGCGAGGTGGGTATCGAGGAGTTGGCGAGCGCGATCAACGGCCACATGACGTATCTGGAGGAAGGTGGGCACCTGCGGGAGAGGCGGCGGAAGCGCCGGAGCACGGAGTTCTTGAGACTGTTGACGGATCGCATGGTCAATCAGTTTCGGCAAGACGCCGGCTCGGATCCACTGCTCGGGCGGCTGGTCCTGGCTGTAGAGAACGGGGAGCGAGGTCCCCAGAGGGCGGTTGAACAAGTCTTGAGCGGGAGGAAGGTCGGCGCCGTCGGGTCGCGCCGCGTCGAGGAATCCGCGTCGGACTGCACGGCGGGCCCGGCCGAAGGCAACGGCAACCAAGGGGCCCTGTCAGGGATCCGAGTGCTCGAATTGGCAAGTTATGTCGCAGGGCCGCACGCGGGAATGATCCTGGCTGACCTCGGTGCGGAAGTCATCAAGATCGAACCACCGGGTGGGGATCTGACCCGGCGCGCACCGGCGGGCTCCATCAACGGCGAGTCCGTCTACTTCCTGAGCTGCAATCGCAACAAGAGCAGCCTTGTGCTCGATCTCACGGTGCCAGAAGGACGGGCGGTATTCCTCGACCTGGTCCGGGTGTCCGACGTTGTCGTATACAACTTCCGCCCCGCGGTGGCCGAGCGGCTCGGACTCCTGTACACACAGCTGGAAACGGTCAACAAACGACTCGTCTGCTGCTCGATCTCCGGGTTCGGGCTCAGCGGACCATACCGAGAGCGCCCCGGATTCGACTACCTCCTTCAGGGCTACGCGGGGGTTGCGGACGCCATCGGTGATGAGGGCGGCCCGCCAAGGGGGACCCGGCTGTCGGTCGTGGATCTCCTGGGCGGCATCCATGGGGCCGTGGGCATCCTCGCGGCTCTGCAAGAACGCCACCGTACGGGTCGGGGCCAGCAGGTGGATATTGGCTTGCTCGATGGCGCCTTTTCCCTGCTCAGCTACCACGCGGCGGCCATGGCGAATCTCGGAGTGGCCCTGGAGAAGCCGCCGGGCTCGGCTCATCCGAATCTGACACCCGCGCAGATCTTCCCCACCCAGGACTCGTACATGGTCATCATGGCCCCCGCCGACGACTTCTTCAGCCGACTCTGCGGAGTGCTGGGCGTGCCCGGGATGGCTGCCGACCCCCGTTTCGCGACCCCGCTCGCCCGGAAGGAGAACCGTGACGCGCTCGTGGCTGCGCTCAGCGAGCGCCTGCGGCAGCGGCGGACCGACGAGTGGCTGGAGCTGATGATCCAGGCCGGCGTTCCCTCGGGACCGGTTTACACCGTGGCTCAGGCGCTGGCCGACTCTCACCTGGCCAGCCGACGCATGGTTATCGAGACCGAGCACCCGCGCTGCGGCCGGGTGCGGATGGTCGGAAATCCCGTCGCACTCTCGAATAGCCCCGTGCTGTGCGCCCCCGCGCCGGTGCTCGGCCAGCATACGGTGGAGATCCTTCGGACACTGCTCGGCTACGAGGCGGGAAAGGTCCACGAACTGCTCGACGGACGGGCGTGTTTCGCGACGTCCACCCAATGAAGAGGAGGGAACGCCCATGAGGTGCTCCACGCGAGCGATCTCGCTCCTTGTTGTTGCCTTCGCGATCGCCGGCCCGGGCGTCGCGGAGGCCCAGAAGCAAAAGCTCGTCCTGGCGTGCAGCCAGACCGCGTCGAGCTTCTATGCCGCCTGCGTCGCGATGGCGCAGGCCATCAACCAGCGCGTGAGCAGCGTGGACGTGTCCGTCATGGAAACCGGTGGCGCGGTGCAGAGCATGCGGCGCATGCAGAAGAACGAGGCGGATATCGCGCTCTCCACGGGGGACCAGATGTTCCTGGCGTGGCGCGGAGCCGATAACTGGAAGGACACCACGTTCGAGGATATCCGGCTGCTCCTGTACTTCACCATCTCCGCCAATGTCGTCATCGTGCGGGAGGACTCCGGGGTGCGCAGCGTCCCGGAGCTGTCCGGCCGGAAGTTCAACCCCGGGACCAGGGGGTCCAGCACGGAGAAGATGACCGAAACCGTGCTGCTGGGCCTGGGCGTCAAGCCGGACTGGCAGCGCATGGGGACGTCGGACGCAGTGGATGCCATCAAGGACAAGCGCATCATCGGCTACGCCAAGGCCGGCAGCGGCTTCAGTCTCGACTCGTCCACCATGGACATCGCGACGCAGACGGCCATCCGCGTGCTGCCATTCACCGAGCAGGACATGAAGAAATCCAAGCAGGCCCATCCCCACATCCCCTGGGTGAAGGTCCCCGCCGGCGCGCCACTGGCCAAGGGGATCGGCGAGTTCTGGACGATGGGACTCTTCAGCGGGCTCAGCGTGCGGAAGTCGTTCCCCAAGGAACTGGTCTCCGAGATCATGAGCGCGATTTCGGAGACGGGCGCGGGACCGCTGAAGGCGGCATTCCCGGGCACCGTGAGCGACATCCCGAAAGCCACCGCGGAGCTCGCCACGACGCCGGTGCACGCGGGCACGCTCAGTTATCTGCGGCAGCGGGGCATCACGGTTCCAGAGCAGCTGGTTCCCTCCGAGGCCCGATAAGGCCGCATGTCTGAGTTACCGCCGACCGCGCTGCTTGACGCGGTCAAGAGCGAGGAGCCCGACGCCCGCTCGCTTCGGGGGTGGATGAGCGCGGCGGCGCGGGGAATCGCCGTAGCGTTCGCCCTCTTCCATCTCGTCACGGCGGCACCGTTCGTGGGCGCGCTGCCGGATCTGATCCAGCGGTCCGTTCACCTCGCGCTGGCCTTGGTGCTGTGTTTCCTGCTGTATCCGGCTCGCCGGAGCCGGGCCCCGGCGAGTCGGTTCTCGCCGGCCGAAGTCGCACTGGCCTGCGGCGCAGCCGTGGCGCTCGGCTACGTCATCTACTACTACGACTGGATCATGGAAAATCCGGAGGACGCCACGCGCACGGGCGTGGTCCTCGGATCCATTCTGACCCTGATCGTCCTGGAGGCAGCCCGCCGCACGATCGGGCTCGCATTCGCCTCGCTGGCGGCCGCGGCCGTCGCGTACGCGTATTTCGGCCCCTACGTTCCAGGCACGTTGGGCCACCGCGGGATCGGGTGGACGACGATCCAGCAGACCTTGTATCTCTCCACGCAGGGGATTCTCGGTGCCGTCACCGGAGTGTCGGCCACGGTCGTCGCCGTCTTCCTGGTGTTCGGGGCGGTGCTCGCCCGGACCGGTGGCGGGGAGACGTTCGTGGACCTGGCCAAGCTGCTGGCCGGCCGGTCGGTCGGCGGACCCGCCAAGGTGTCCGTGTTCTCCTCGGCGTTCTTCGGGACCATCTCCGGCTCGGCGGTTGCCAACGTCGTCGTGGACGGGGTCTTCAATATCCCGCTGATGAAGCGACTCAAGTACCGACCGGAGTTCGCGGCCGCCGTGGAGGCCACCGCCTCGACGGGAGGCCAGATCATGCCGCCCGTGATGGGCGCGGGCGCGTTCGTGATGGCCGAGCTGCTGCAGCTCCCCTACGCAGAAATCGCCATCGCGGCCGCGCTGCCCGCCATCCTGTACTACCTGGGCTGCGGCGCGGCCATCCACTTCGAGGCGCGTCGGCTCGGGCTCGCCACCATTCCCCGCGAGCAGATCCCGCGGGCGCGGGAGGTGCTCGCCTGGCGGCGGTCAGCCGCCCTCTTCGTGCCGGTGATCCTCCTCTCATACTTCCTGCTGGCCGGGTACACGGTCGGGGCCGCGGTGTTCTGGTCCGTGCTGGTCGCGCTCGCGATCTACCTGGGGGCGGCCGCATCCTGGACTGACCTCAAGGCGCGCTGCACGGAGTCCATGCTGGCGTTCGAGGAAGGCGGCAGGGCGATCGTGCTGGTGGCCACGCTGATCGGAGCTGCCGGCATCGTGATCGGCGTGATCAACGTGACCGGCGTGGGCGTGAAGATGTCCGAGCTGGTCATGGGGGCGGCCGGGGGGAGCCTTCTGGCGGCGCTGTTCTTCGCCATGCTGGTGTGTCTGGTGCTCGGCATGGGGCTTCCGACCACGGCGGCGTATATGCTGGCAGCCTCGGTGGTCGCGCCGGCCATCGTCAGGCTGGGCGCGCCGCCGCTCGCCGCGCATCTGTTCGTGTTCTACTTCGCCATCATCTCCGCCATCACTCCGCCGGTCTGCGCCGCCGTGTACGTGGCGGCGGCCATCGCGAACGCGAACTGGGCCAAGACCGGCTGGCTGGCCACGCGGCTCGGGCTGGCGGGGTTCATCACGCCGTACATGTTCGTGTACTCTCCGGCGCTTCTGTGGCAGGGAGGGCTGATCGAGATCGCATGGGCCACGCTGAGCGCCTGCGTCGGCGTGATCGCGCTGGCGGGCGCGGCGATGGGATTCTTCCACCGTGCGGCGTCACCCGTGGAGCGCCTCATGCTCTTCGGCGCGGCCCTGCTCCTCATCGAGCCCGGGCTCTACACCGACCTGGCCGGCGGCGTGGCGCTCGCCGCGGTCGCCGTCCTCCAGCACGCGCGATCCGGGCCCGCCGCTGCGTGGCTGAGGGTCCGCACCTGGGTGGTACTCCGGGTCAGCAGCAAGTGGGGAGGCGGCCATTGAAGGACGGCCGGACAACGGCGGCGGACGTCCGCGAGGGCATCCGCGATGGGCTGCTGTTCATGCCCCTCTACTTGCCCATGGCCCTGTCGTATGCCGTCACGGCGAAGGCCGCCGGCTGGGCGACGTGGGTGATCGTCCTCTGGTCGGCGACCATCTACGCCGGCTCGGCCCAGCTGGCGTGCCTGAGCGCGATGGCGGCGGGTGCCGGCCTGCTGGAGCTGACGCTGATCGCGTGCATGGCGAACGTCCGGCACGGCCTCGTCGCGATGAGCGCCACGCCGTACCTCGAGGGGATCTCGCGCCGCGTCCTGCCCGTGCTCTGCTTCACGATCGCGACGCCGTCGCCGGGCCTCCTCTGGGCAAAGACCGCGCGCGGCGGCGACGTCCGCGCGTACGCCCTGGCGAGCCAGCTCTGCCAGTGGGGCGAGTGGGTGCTTTTCACGCTCCTGGGAGCCGTCCTGGGTGGCCTCGTGCCGCCCTCCTGGAGCCGGGTGGTGTCGTTCGCCGGGCTGGCCGCGTTCGTCGGGCTCATCATGCCGATGGCCAGGGAGGAGCCCCGCACCGGGCTCGCTGTGATGCTCGGCTCGGGCGCGGTCACGCTGGGGCTGTCGGCGGCGGGCGCGAGCCAAGCGGCGGCGATCGTGGGGGCCGCCGTCGGGGCCGCGGTGCCGATCGTCCTCGGAGGCAGGAGCCGTGCCTGACGACATCCTCGCCGTGATCGTGGCGACGTCTGCGGCGACGTTTGCGATTCGCTACGGTGCCGTGGTGCTGCTCCGCGGGCACGACCTGTCGCCGTCGCTGAAGAAGTTTCTCCGGAATCTCCCGCTTGCGATCCTGACGGCCCTGATCCTTCAGTGGACGTTCGTCAAGAACGGCCGGTTGCACTGGGGCATGTCTGATTTCTACCTTCCCGGCCTCGTTGTCGTGTTCGGCCTGGCGGTCTTCACCCGGAGCCTGACGGCGGTCGTCCTCGGCGGCGTTGCGCTGGTCGCACTGCTGACCCTGCTCGAAGCCCGGTAAGGAGACCAATGTCCACCAACGCTCATCTTCCAATGGACCTTCTTGAGGGAGGGCAAGCTCAATTGGGGTGTGTCCAATTTCTACCTGTGTGGATTTGTGGCGGCAATAGTCCTGTCGGTCCTGACCCGAAATCTGATGACGGCGGTGTTCGGGAGCGTCGGGATAGTAGCTTTATTGGCCGCTCTCTTTGGGCCCCGATGATATGGAAAGGAGTGCTTCGGAAGCGCCGCGATGGCGCGCCCGCCGCGTACCTCCGCGCCCTCGCGGCGCCGGGGGACGGCGGTGTGTGATGTGGGTCATAATGCCGGTCACCGGCAGGGCGTATTCGGGTTAGTGTGCCCGGCCACCCGGAGGGCCTGATGCGAGAAGCAGCCACCGAGACTGGAGGAGCGTTGCATGTCCCTTGACGAGGAACTGGTTCGGCGACTCGAGGCCGTGCGGCAGGGCGGGCGTCCGGAGTACCACGCCAAGCTGCGGGCCGAGGACAAGCTCTTCGCCCGAGAGCGGCTCCACCGCCTGCTCGACCCCGACTCGATGGTCGAGGAGGGCGCGCTCGCTCGCTGCGTTGACGACGGACTGCCCGCGGACGCGGTGGTCACGGTTAGCGGCAAGATCGGCGGCCGGCCGGTGTGCGTCATGGCGAACGACATGACGGTGAAGGCCGGCACGTGGGGCCGCACGACGATCCAGAAGATCCAGCGCATCCAGGAGATCGCCAGGGACGCCGAGCTGCCGATGCTGTACCTCGTCGATTCCGCGGGCGGCCGCCTGGACGAGCAGTTCGACATCTTCGTGGCGCGGAACCACGCCGGGCGCATCTTCCACAACCAGATCCAGCTGTCGGGCGTCGTGCCGCAGATCTGCGTCCTGCTGGGGCCCTCGCCCGCCGGCTCGGCCTACATCCCGGCGTTCTGCGACCTGGTCATCATGGTCGACGGGCATGCCTCCGCCTACCTCGGTTCGCCGCGCATGTCGGAGATGGCGACGGGGGAGAAGGTGACCATGGAGGAGATGGGTGGCGCGCGTATGCACTGCAGCGTGAGTGGCCTCGGCGACGTGCTGGTGGCCACCGAGGAGGAGGCCCTCCGGCTGGTCACACGGTACCTCACGTACATGCCTCGGAGCTGGCGCGAGGCCCCGCCCGCCGCGGCGCCGGCCGCGCCGGCCGCGGGCCGCTCCATCGAGGAGATCGTCCCGGCCGAGCAGAACCGCGTCTTCGACATGTACCAGGTGATCGACCGGCTGGTGGACGAGGGCAGCTTTTTCGAGACGAAGCGGCTCTTCGCTCCCGAGCTCATCACCGGGCTCGCCCGGCTCGACGGCCGGGTCATCGGCGTGGTCGCCAACCAGCCGAAGGCCAAGGGCGGCGTGCTCTTCAGTGACTCGTCCGACAAGGGCGCGAGGTTCGTCTGGCTCTGCAACGCCTTCAACATCCCGCTGCTGTTCCTGGCCGACGTGCCGGGCTTCATGATCGGCAGCCAGGTCGAGCGGCAGGGGATCATCCGCCACGGCGCGAAGCTCCTCTTCGCCGTGGCCGAGGCCACGGTGCCGAAGATCTCGGTCATCGTGCGCAAGGCCTACGGCGCCGGCTACATGGCGATGTCGGGCGCGTCATTCCTGCCCGACGCCTGCATCGCCCTGGCCACGGCCAAGCTGGCGATCATGGGTCCGGAGGCGGCGATCAACGCGATCCATCTCAATACGATCGAGTCGCTCGAGGGAGCGGAGCGCGAGGCGTTCATCCGCGAGCGCCGCGCGGAGTACAACGAGCGGATCGACATCTACCGTATCGCCTCCGAGTTCCTGATCGACGCAGTGGTGCCCGGCCGCGACCTGCGCGAGGAGCTGAGACGGCGCTTCGACGCGTTTGCGGCAAAGCCCCGCCGCCCGGTGCAGCGGTGGAACGGGGTCATCCCCGGATGAATCCGGCGCCGAGTGAGCCCGAGGTCGTCCTGGCTGTCGACGGCGCCGTCGCCACCCTCACGCTGAACCGGCCCGCCGCCATGAACGCCATGGGCCGGCGCTTCGCCGACGATCTCGAGCGGGCGCTTGCCGAGCTGAAGACGACGCCCGGCATCCGGGCCGTGGTCGTCACCGGCGCCGGCGATCGCGCGTTCTCGGTCGGCGGCGACATCAAGGAGCGCGGGGCCATGAGCCTCGACGAGCGCTGGAGCCATTCCCTCCGTCTGGGGCGCTGCTTCGACGAGATCGAGACCTTCCCGGTGCCCGTCATCGCCGCCATCAACGGCTACGCGCTCGGGGGCGGGATGGAGATGGCCGTCGCCTGCGACATCCGGCTCGCGTCGGACCGGGCCGAGGTCGGGCTCACCGAGGTGCGGATCGGTGTCTTTCCCGGCGCCGGCGGCCCCGTGCGACTCACGCGCCTGGTGGGCAAGGGCATCGCCAAGCTTGTGCTGTTCAGCGGGCGGCGCTTCCCCGCGCGGGAGGCCGGCGCCCTCGGGCTCGTGGACGTCGTGGTCCCGCACGACCGGCTGATGACCGAGGCGCGGGGGCTGGCCGGAGAGATCGCCGCCAACGGTCCTCTCGGCGTCCAGGCGCTCAAGCGTCTGGTCAACGCGTGCTACGAGGCCGACCTCGCCTCGTCGCTGGAGCTGGCCCGCGCGCTGCGCCGCCCGCTCGACCACACCCAGGACATGATCGAGGGGGTCCGCGCCTTCGAGGAGAAGCGGGCCCCGCGCTTCGAGGGCCGCTGACGGTGGATTTCGAGCTCGACGAGGGGCAGCGGGCGGTCCAGCAGGGCGTGCGCCACGTCGCGCGCGCGTTCGACCTCGACTACTGGCGCGAGGCGGACGCGCGTCACCGTTTCCCCGAGGAGTTCTGGCGCGCCCTCGCGGATGGCGGTTGGCTCGGCATCGTGATCCCGCCGGAATTCGGGGGTAGCGGCTTGGGGACGCTCGAGCTCGCCATCGCCATCGAGGAGGTGGCCGCGTCAGGCGCGGGCGCCGCCGCCGGCTTCCTCTTCATCTTGAACTCCGTCTTCGGGGCTGTCACCATCGTGAAGCACGGGAGCCAGGAGCAAAAGCGCCGGTACCTGCCGGGCCTTGCTGACGGCACGCTGGAGTTCTGCATGGCGCTCACCGAGCCGGACGCCGGGACCAACACGCCGCGCATCACCACGACTGCCAGGCGGGACGGCGACGGATGGCTGGTCAACGGCCAGAAGGTGTTCATATCGGGCGTCGACCGGGCGGGGGGCATGCTGCTCGTCGCGCGCACGGCCCCGCCGGAAGGCGACGGGAGCCGGACCCGCGGACTGAGCCTCTTCCTGCTCGATCCCCGGAGCCCCGGCATCGACATCCGGCCGATCGAGAAGCTGGGCATCCACATGTCGTCCACCAGCTTCATCCACTTCGACCA
Organism: Candidatus Rokuibacteriota bacterium; assembly: GCA_016179165.1. Classification (GTDB taxonomy): domain Bacteria; phylum Methylomirabilota; class Methylomirabilia; order Rokubacteriales; family CSP1-6; genus AR37. The sequence goes on from JACORX010000006.1 coordinate 9,143, forward strand.
GGTCCGCCTTCCCGCCTCGGCGCTCGTCGGCGAGGAGGGGCGGGGCTGGCGCATGCTGCTCGACACCCTGAATCCCGAGCGGATCGCGACGACGGCGACGTGCGTGGGGACGGGGGACCTCGTGCTGCGCCTGGCTGTGGACTATGCCCGCGAGCGCAAGGTCTTCGGCGCGCCGATCGGGACGCATCAGGGCCTGGCGTTTCCGCTCGCACAGCACAAGGCGCAGCTCGAGCTCGCGCGGCTCATGAACTACCGGGCCGCGTGGGCCTTCGACCGCGGGATGCCGTGCGGCGCCGACACCAACATGGCCAAGTACGTCGCCGCCGAAGCCGCCTTCCGCGCAGCGGACCAGGCGATGCAGGTTCACGGCGGCTACGGGTACACGACCGAGTATCACGTCGAGCGGTACTGGCGGGACCTGCGACTCTTCCGCACCGCTCCCGTCTCCCAGGAGATGACGCTCAACTACATCGCCGAGCACGTGCTCGGCCTCCCGAAGTCCTACGGCGGCTGAGCGACTCGAGGAGGAGCGCATGATCCGGCGCGGCGTGATCGTCACGGGGCACGGAGCGTAGCGGTGGGCAGCTACGCGGGGCAGGTGGCCATCGTGGGGGTCGGCGAGACCCCGGTCGGCAAGGTCCCGGGCAAGAGCGCCCTCTGGTTCAACGCCGAGGCCACCCGCCTGGCGTTGGAGGACGCGGGCATCGACAAGCGCCAGGTCGACGGCCTGCTCACGTGTCCCAGCTTCGTCGCGCCATTCCATCGGATGAGCGTCGCGGTGAGCGAGTATCTCGGCATCCAGCCCACCTTCTCGAACACGGTGAATGTCTCCGGAGCCTCGGCGGCGGCCTCTGTCAGTCTCGCGGCGGCGGCCATCCACGCCGGCCTCGCCGAGACCGTCGTCGTCTGCTGCGGCGACAACATGCTGTCGGGCATGACGCGGGACCTCGCCGTGAAGGCGCTGATCGAGAGCCGCGACCCCCAGTACGAGGCGCCGTTCGGTCTCCTGGTGGCCACCACCTTCGCGCTGACCGCCCAGCGTCACATGGCGGAGTACGGCACGACGCGCGAGCAGCTCGCGCGCGTGGCGGTGATCACCCGCGAGCACGCGCGGCGCAAGCCAGGCGCCCACATGACGGCGCCGCTGAGCGTCGACGACGTGCTCGCGTCCAAGCTCATCACGACGCCGTACCGCATGCTCGACTGCGCGCTGGTCAGCGACGGGGGCGCCGCCCTCGTGCTGACCTCCGCGGAGCGGGCGCGCGACCTGCGCAGGAAGCCGGTCTACCTCCTCGGCGCCGGGGAGAGCTACACCCAGGAGCACA
>JACORX010000090.1 GCA_016179165.1 Candidatus Rokuibacteriota bacterium
AGATCCGCGGCGCGAAGACGGCCGAGATCGAGAAGGCCCTCGGGTACAAGGGGCTCGCCGAGGTCATCCACCGGGACACCCTGGTGGTGCTCTCCGGCCCGGGAGGATGCTGAGCATGGACGTGATGGCCCACGTGACCGCGAAGGCGCGGGCGGCGAAGGAGGCGGCCCGCGCGCGGGCCCTTGCTTCCACCCGCGCAAAGAACGAGGCGCTGCTCCAGATGGCCCGCGGCCTCGAAGAAAAGACGGCCCCCGTGCTCGAAGCCAACCGCGCCGACCTCGAACGCGGACGAGCTGCCAGGCTCACCTCAGCCTTCATCGACAGGCTGACGCTCTCCGAGGCGCGCATCGAAGAGATGGCGGCGGGCTTGCGCCAGGTCGCCGCGCTGCCCGATCCAGTGGGCGAGACCGTCGAGGCCTGGCGCCGGCCGAACGGGATCGAGATCTCGCGCGTCCGCGTCCCGCTGGGCGTCATCGGCTTCATCTACGAGTCGCGCCCCAACGTGACGGCGGACGCCGCCGGCCTCTGCCTCAAGTCCGGCAACGCGGTGCTGCTGCGCGGGGGCAGCGAGGCGCTCGCGTCCAACGCCGCCATCGTCAACGTGCTCGGGAAGGCCGTGGAGAAGGCGGGCTTGCCCGCGGATTCGGTGCAGGTCGTGGACACCGCCGACCGCGCCGCGGTCATGGCCATGCTCACGCTCGATCGCTTCATCGATCTCATCATCCCGCGCGGCGGCGAGGAGTTCGTGCGGCTGGTCGCCGAGCGCGCGACGGTTCCGGTCCTCAAGCATGACAAAGGTGTGTGCCACGTCTACGTGGATGCGGGCGCCGACCTCGATATGGCCGCGGCCATCGCGGTCAACTCCAAGGCGCAGAGGGTGAGCGTGTGCAACGCGATGGAGACCCTCCTCGTGGACGCGGCGGTGGCAGCAACCTTCCTGCCGCGGGTCGCGGCCCGGATGCGCGAGGCCGGAGTGGAGATGCGCGGGGACGACCGCACGCGGGCTGTCGTGCCCGGCGCGCGGCCGGCGACGGACGCCGACTGGGACACGGAGTACCTCGACTACATCGTCGCGATCCGGGTCGTCGACGGGCTGGACGCGGCCATCCAGCACATCCGGCGCCACGGCTCCGGGCTGGCCGAGGCCATCGTGACCTCGGACCTCCGGAACAGCCGTCGCTTCACTCGCGAAGTCGACGCCGCCGCAGTCCTCGTCAACGCCTCGACGCGCCTCGTGGACGGCTCGCAATTCGGCATGGGCGCCGAGATGGGCATCTCGACCTCGCGGCTGCACGCGCGCGGGCCTGTCGGCGTGCGCGAGCTGACCACGACCAAGTTCGTCGTGATGGGTGACGGCCAGGTGCGGGAGTAGCCGCCCCGGTGCCCAAGGTCGGCGTCTTCGGCGGCTCGTTCAACCCGATCCACTTCGGACACTTGCTCCTCGCCGACGAGATCTGCGAGGCCCTGGCCTTCGACCGCGTGCTCTTCGTGCCGGCCGCTGTGCCGCCTCACAAGCCCGCGGCCGAGTTGGCGTCGGCGGAGCATCGGTACCGGATGACCGAGCTGGCCGTCAACCTACACCCGCGCTTCGCCGTCTCGGACGTCGAGCTTCGCCGCCGGGGACCTTCCTACACCGTGGACACGCTCCAGGCGCTCCGGGGTGAAGGCGACCTCCACCTGCTGATCGGTTCGGAAACCTTCCTCGAACTCTTGAGCTGGCGGGAGCCGCGGGAGGTCGCCCGCCTGGCGCGTCTGGTCGTCGTGCCGCGCACGGGCGCCGACTTCGAGCCCGCGGCGCCGGCGGCCCAGAAAGTCCTCCACGAGCTTGGACTCTCCGCCTTCGGCAGCGCGGCCGGCCCGGTGCTCTACCGCGCGGCCTCGCTGCCGATCTCGGGCTCGGATCTGCGCCGCCGCGCGCGTGACCTCAGGAGCCTCGCCTACCGGATGCCTGAGCCCGTCGCCGCCTACATCCGCGAGCACCGCCTGTACCGGCCGGCACCCTGATGGCACCCCTTTGTGCTGAAGCCACAGCGCGCCTGGCGGCCCGCGTCGCCCTGGACAAGAACGCCGAGGACCTGCTCATCCTCGATCTCCGGGGCCTGTCCACGGTCGCCGACTTCTTCGTCGTCACGAGCGCGCGCTCGACGACGCAGGCCAACACCATCGTCGAGGCTGTGCGTATGGCGATCAAGGGCGCGGGTACGCGGCCGCGACACCAGGAGGGCAGCGCGGAGAGCGGGTGGCTGCTGCTGGACTACGTCGACGTCATCGTGCACGTCTTCGTCGGAGTGACGCGGCACTTCTACGCGCTTGAGCGCCTGTGGGGCGACGCGCCGCTCCTCACCGTGGAGCGGGGAGCCGCCGCCGGCGATTGATTTCTGCTGGGGAGCGTGGTAGCCTTCGCCACTAATTCCGGCCCCGGACCGCCGTGTCGCGGAGGAGACAGCAATGAGAAAGGATCGCTTGGCCCAGTTCAAGAAGAAGCTGGAGGAGAAGCATCGCCAGCTCTCCGAAGGAGTGGGCAAGGCCGCGCTCTACGCCAAGGGTCCCGAGGACGACTCCACGAAGGACCTCGGCGACCAAGCCGCGACGTCCTACAATCGCGAGTTCCTCTTCGAGCTGAGCAACGGCGACCGCCGGGTCCTGAAAGAGGTCGTCTCCGCGCTGCAGAAGATCGACGGCGGCGACGTCGGTGACTGCGAGCGGTGCGGGGAGGCCATCTCCGACAAGCGCCTCGAAGCGCTGCCCTTCGCCCGCTACTGCATCGCCTGCCAGCGGCTCATCGAAGAAGAAGCGCGCACCGCCGCCGGGTAGCGCCGCCCGGGAACCCCAAAGCCGTGTCCGTTCGCTTCGGCGCCCTGCTCGCCCTCGGTTTCGGAGCCGTCGTCGCGTACCTCGCCTCGCTGAACACCGCGCGCGTCAGCATAGCCGTCGCCGCCGATTGGGCCTGGGAGGTCCCGCTGGCCGCGCTGGCCGTTGGCGCGTTCCTCACCGGCGCGGTGCTGGCCCTGCTCCTCGGTCTTGTCCGAGACCTCGGACGCTCCTACCGAGA
>JACORX010000103.1 GCA_016179165.1 Candidatus Rokuibacteriota bacterium
GCTCCTGGCCTTCAGCCGCAAGCAGGTGCTACAACCGAAGGTGCTCGATCTCAACGCCATCGTGCGAGGCATGGAAACGCTGCTCCGTCGGCTGATTGGTGAGCGCATCCGCCTGGCCACCGTCTCCGGCGAGGAGGTCGAGTGCGTGAAGGCCGATCCCGGTCAAATCGAGCAGGTGATCATGAACCTCGCGCTGAACGCCCGGGACGCCATGCCCGGGGGGGGGCACGCTGACGATCGAGACCGCGAACGCCACCCTGGACGATCGCTGGGTCGGGCGGCACCCGGGATCCCTCCCCGGACGCTACGTGAGGCTCACTGTCACCGACACGGGCAGCGGCCTGGACGACAAGGCCCAGGCCCATCTCTTCGAGCCGTTTTTCACCACCAAGGAGATCGGCAAGGGGACGGGGTTAGGGCTTGCCATGGTCTACGGGATCGTCAAGCAGAGCAACGGCTACATCGCGGTCGACAGCGCCCCTGGGCGCGGGACCTCCTTTTGATCTCCTAGCGGCCCGTTGATTCCGGCATGGCGATGTCCGTCAGGACGTTCCGGGGCTGCTGCCGCTGCCCGCCCTTCGCGGATGAATGCCTGCGGCTGCGGGGCGACGGCGGCGTCGAGCTTGAGATGAAAACGGCGCGGCCCGACAGCGCGAGAGAGCCGGGCTGCGTGAGCTGCCGGTTCAGTGGAGCGATACCTCATGGAATGGGCGGATCGGCTGGGGGTGCGGGTTGCCTGGGAGCGCGCCCGCCGCCACGCGGGCTGATCTGGGGGAACGGGCGCGATTGCGCCCGACCTCGTCGATGTCGAGCTTCTACATGAGCTGGGTCGGGTAAGTCGCGGCGGTCTTCGGTGCCCAGCGCGGTGAAGAACTGCGGCGGCGCGGTGCCGGAAGCGCTGGACGGCTGGTCGCAGGTGGACTACACTTAGTCCACTATGGAAACCGTCAACGTGCACGATGCGAAGACGCATTTCTCGCGGCTCCTGGACCGAGCACAGGAGGGCGAGGAGTTCGTGATTGCGAAGGCCGGCAGGCCGGTGGCCCGGCTCGGGCCGCTCGCGCGACAGGGAAAGAAGCGCAGGCTGGGCCTGCTCGACGGCAAGTTCAGGATACCCGACGATTTCAACGAGCCGCTGCCGGATAGCGCACCAGCCCCGCCACGTCGTGAATGTCGGTTCGTGATCGCGCGAGAGCGGTATGGAGCGGATCCGGCGACGGTGCACGCGCTCCCTGCGGAGACACCTGAGCCTGGAACACCATCCCGCTGAGGGCTGTGCCATGGCTCCTGGCGCGGTCACGGTTCTCGCTGAACCGGACTGGAGACACGAGACATGAGTGGCGCTAACCCTCGCGGAGCGACCGGGGCTCCCGGTGTTGGCGGACCTGAGAATGCGCGGAAATGCCGAGACAGGCCCGTGCCTCCGCCCCACTCCGGGTTCCAGCGCTTCTTGAAGGTCATCAGCATTCATGGGGACGAGTGCTGTGTCGCATCGGTGACGGGAGCGGTTCCGCCCGGCGATCTATGGCAGTCGTTCCACTGCTCGACGCCAACTCGAAAGCTCCATGCCTGGCGCGGCCGATCAACCCCACGGACCCTGCTCATCGTGGCGGAGCTGGTGGTGCACCAGCGGATGCGCCCGGTGGCCCGGCAGTTTTAAACGGATTGAAGACCTTCAAGCCGGGTCGGCGAAAGTGTTTGTCGTTGCCGGTGACGATGGTGAGGTTGTACCGTCGGGCCGTAGCCGCAATGTAGCTGTCTTCAATGGGCATGCGCCGGCCCGCCCGCTCCAACTCCCGTTGCTGGTCAGCCCAAACGTGCGCGACCGAAGCGTTGAAGCTGAGAATCCGTCCATGCAGCGCAGCTATAAGACGAGTCAACCAGGCCTGCAGCGCCTGCCTTTGCTGTCCCTCTTTACTGCGGACCCAGTAGGCAAGCTGCGCGAGGACCACCGCGCTGGTGTAGCAGTTGTCCTGTTCAGTCTCGAGCCAAGCTGTCACGCGTGGGTCGCCGTGGCGCTTCGCGGGTTGACTCAAGACATCGGCGTCCAGGAGCCAGCTCACAACTTGGACCGGAAGTACTCCCGCCGGCGCGGCGGCAGATCGTCCATGGGCACCGGGCACGCTTTGAGCACCTTCAACCAGTTCGGTTTCGACGCGATGCGGCGGCACATCAAGGCGTCTTCCTCGGCGTCGAAATCGACGAGAAAATGGTCCCCTGGTTTGGCGGGCACGGCGGCGGGCACGGTCAACCGACGCTTCGAATCGAGAGTTACAATCATGGTGGGATATTCCCACTATCGACCGACGGTGTCAACCTGCGAGACCCTCGGCGCCCCGCCTCACACTTGCTTGAAACGCACCTCCCGCTGAGGGAGGGGGATAATTCTCGCCTCCCGGAGCGCCGCGTACAGCGCCACCGCCAGCCCGCTCTGCGTCTGCACCCAGACATCGACGCGGCCCGTCCAGACGCGCATCTCGAACTGGAGCGCGCTGGCGCCGAACCCCAGGAACAGCGCCACCGGCGCGGGTTCGAGCAGCACCTGCGGGTGCGCCCGCGCCACGGCGAGCAAGAGATCGAGTACCTTCTCCGGGGGAGTGCCGTAGGCCACGCCCACCGCCACATCGACGCGGCGCAAGCGGTCGGACAGCGTCCAGTTGGTCACCTTGTCGGCGACGAGGCTCGCGTTGGGGCCGATGACTTCCGCCCCCTCCCGCGTGCGTATGGTGCAGAAACGGATACCCATCTGCTGCACCCGGCCGGAGACGTCGCCGATCCGGACGGCGTCGCCCGCGTCGATCTTCCGCTCGGCCGGGACGACGAACCCGGACACGAAGTTGTTGACCACGTTCTGCAACCCGAAGCCAATCCCTGTGGCATCGGCTCCTGGGGGGGCCGGTGTCTGAGTCTGGGCGATTATGTCACGGGGCCGGGGGCCACGAGGGGGGTCACCGCTGCCGGAGGGCGTTGATGTTGACCATCCTCCTCCATGGTGTCTCCTCCGTGCGCCCCTCGTCAGAGGCGGTGTCTGGCGGTCGTCGTGGTTGCTGCACCACGACGGACGTTACCACAAAAGGGGTCGGCCGCGGTCCAGGCCGGGGCGGAGCGCGTGGGTGGGTCTCCGGGTTGAAGATTACCGGCGCGGGGCGAGCGGATCTTCCGGGTGCAGGACGGGTGTCCACTTGAGCCCGATGCGTGACAGATCGGGCGCGAGCACGTCCTCGCCTTCCGGTCGGACGCCGCGCTCGATCCACGCGACGAGATCGTCGAAGGCCCGCTCGCGCGTCTCACCGTCGAACCCGCAGTGACTGAACGCGCGCATGACGCGCTGTACGAGCAACTGGTCGGTGCCGGCGGCGATCGTGCGGCGCCGGTACGACTGCTCGAGGCTCAGCGGCACCCAGGCGTCACCGGTCTCGTGCAGCGTGATGAGCGGCACCGTGAGCCGGCCAGTCCGCTCCGCGTACACGGGGTTGACGCTCGGTGAGCGAGCGTCCTTCGCCGGACGCACCCGCCGGACGCGCGCGTTGAGATCGTCTTCGGTGAGACCGAGGCAGGGATCCGTGTTGGTGACCACGCGCTAGCCGCTGACGTCAGTTCACTTGATGCTGTAGCCCTCTCGGGCGATTTGGGCCTCCTGGAGATCTCGGAACTTGAACACGCCGCGCGGGTAAGCCTTGGGTGAGATCCTGCGGTAGCGCGCGCAGTGGCGTAGGAAGCGGTCGAACGTATCGCCGTGAACGCCTGGAGGCGGCGTCGCGTTCATCTCTTCCGCCGATCGAAACTTGCGAACGGGCAAGCTAGCCCTCCTCCATCAAGTTGAATCGATCGCGAAGCGCCGCGGCGTCCTGTCGATCAAGGGGGCGCACGGTGCCCTTCTTCAGGCGGTACAGGGCTGCAGGCGTGGCCACCGACACATGAATACCTTCGAACTCCTTGATTTCAGCTTCAACGGTTTCGAAGCTCGCTGCCTCGCCGAGTCGGGTCATCACGTCGAAGAAGAGGTCTGCGTCTGGTGGATAGTACCGAACGGCCGGGTATTCTCCAAGCAGGTCTTCGGCGCGGATGTCGTCGATGTGGGGATCGCCGGCGTACGCTGCGCGTAACGCCTGCCGGAGTCGTTCCACATTTTCCGGCGTCGCCCGAATGAACAGATCGATGTCCTCGGTCGCCCGTACCAGTCCATGGAACCCCATCGCCGTCGCGCCGATTAGCACGTATTCGAGCCCGGCTTCTTCGAAGGCTCGCAGGACGCGGATGAGCTCGTCTCGATCCACGGCTTCAGAGTATCGCGCGTCGACCCGATTGACCAGCGCACTCGTTGAACTACGCGGCCCACCAGAGTCAGTGTTTCGTGAACGCCTGGCTCATCGCCCCCTGTCCGCGGCTGATCGGCGAGTATCGCGAATCGCTGAAGAAGTATCCCAACCCGACCGCGCCGAGCCTGACCGAGTTCAGGAACAGAGGCGACCGGCAAGGTCCGCGGCCGATGGTCAGGGTATGGCGCCGGGCTGGGCTCGGCTTGCCTGTACGCCCAACACCGTACGTGTGCGCGGCCAAGGTCTGATGTATTTGTGATTGACCGATTCCCCGGAGGGTAACCGTCTACTATGAGTTGCGGCGGTTCCCCGCCCTCGGGGTCGGCGGCATCACCGCGCACGGCTGGCGGCGCTGCTGTGGCATCGGCTCCTGGGGGGGCCGGTGTCTGAGTCTGGGCGATTATGTCACGGGGCCGGGGGCCGCGAGGGGGGCGCCCGCTGCTGGAGGGCGTTCATATTGACTATGATCCTTCGGCTGGACGAGGTGGAGTACGGTGGGGCTGTACGAGGCGCTGGGGTTGTTCCATGACTACCGCGTCCGATACGGGACCCGCACCTGAAAGCGCTCCCTGGCCGATAGGTCCCATAAACCTTGGCGCGAAGCGGACAGGAAAGCGGCGTACGGGAAATCCGTTCGCGCCGTTTGAAGTGGCGGGGGCTGGAGACGGGCTCACGGCAACCCTACACGGGCACGAAGCTGGAAACGGCGGATACAGCCAAGGGGAGCCTACGGGGCACCGCGCCAGTCCTCGACCCTACTATCCTCGGCCTGTGGCGGCGTGGTCAAGGAGGAGCGCTTCCGAGAGGCCGCTCACGGAGGTGGTCGCCCTATCGGGGAGCAGGCGCAGAGACCTCGGCGGGGGCGCCCGCCAGGCACGATAACGATCAGAAGGCCTCACGCCGGGCGGCGCGCCTTGTGCTCCTCGTTCGATTGCATGCGGTAATATTACGCGGTAATATGACCACATGTTTATTCGCGAGATCCTGGGCACCCTGCGGCCTTCCACCAAGAGCATCCTCCTCCTCGGGCCCCGGCAGGTCGGGAA
>JACORX010000104.1 GCA_016179165.1 Candidatus Rokuibacteriota bacterium
ACCGCCCCGCGCAGAGTCTGCCAGAGATTGTAAGCGAGCAGGAGCCAGCCGGTGAGGTAGAGCCCGCCGCCGATGACCCGCATCAGCATGAGCGGGCGGATGGTGTTGAGCGTGTCGAGAAAGTTGGGATACGCCAGAACGGTGCCGTTCTCGGTCGTGGCGTTGAGCATCAGGCCCTGGGTGATGCCGCTGGTCCACATGGCGGCGACGTAGAGCAGGATGCCGACGGTGCCGATCCAGAAGTGGACCTCCGCCAGCCGGCGGCTCCACAGCCCGGTCTGGAACAGCCGCGGCAGCAGCCAGTAGACCATGCCGAAGACCATGAAGCCCACCCACCCCAGCGCCCCGGCGTGGACATGGGCGATGGTCCAGTCGGTGTAGTGGGAGAGGGCGTTGACGCTCTTCACCGACATCATGGGCCCCTCGAAGGTGGACATGCCGTAGAACGTGACGGCGACCACGAAGAACTTGAGCACGGGGTCGTCGGTCACCTTCGACCACGCGCCCCGGAGCGTCAGGAGCCCGTTGATCATCCCGCCCCAGGACGGCATCCAGAGCATGACCGAGAAGAGCATGCCGAGGGTCGAGGCCCAGGCGGGCAGCGCCGTGTAGTGGAGGTGGTGCGGCCCCGCCCAGATGTAGATGAAGACCAGCGTCCAGAAGTGCAGGATCGACAGCCGGTAGGAGTACACCGGCCGCTCGGCCGCCTTGGGCAGGAAGTAGTACATCATGCCGAGGAACGGCGTGGTGAGGAAGAAGGCGACCGCGTTGTGACCGTACCACCACTGCATGAAGGCGTCCTGCACCCCCGCGTAGATCGAGTAGCTCTTCATCGGCCCGGCCACGGCCACGAGGTTGTTGAAGATGTGGAGCACGGCGATGGCCACCAGCGTCGCGATGTAGAACCAGAGCGCGACGTAGAGGTGCCGCTCGCGCCGGCGGGCCAGCGTGCCGAAGAAGTTCGCGGCGAAGACGACCCAGATGACCGCGATGGCGATGTCGATGGGCCACTCGAGCTCCGCGTACTCCTTCGACTGGCTGTAGCCGAGCGGCAGCGTCACGGCCGCGGCGACGATGATGGCCTGCCACCCCCAGAAGTGCAGCCGGCCCAGCGCGTCGCTCCACATGCGGGCCTTGAGGAGGCGCTGCGAGGAGTAGTAGACGCCCGCGAAGATGGCGTTGCCCGCGAAGGCGAAGATCACCGCGTTGGTGTGCAGCGGGCGCAGCCGGCCGAAGGACAGCCACGGCGTCTGGAAGTTGAGGGCCGGCAGGACGAGCTGGAGCGCGATCAGCAGGCCGACCGCCATGCCGACCAGGCCCCACAGCACGGTGACCAGCAGGAACATGCGGACGAGCTGATCGTCGTAGACGAACCGTTCGACGCGGTCGCTCATGTGCGCGCTCCCTCCTCTGTCTTTGAATCGGGTGAACGCATCATGGCGCGCCCCCAGCCGGGCGCGCGTCCGGCACGGTGGGTCTCAGGCCGAGGACCCGCGGCGACCCGTCCGCTCGGTTTCTATCTTGTGCTCGAGCGCCTCGCCCCGGATGCGCGCGCGGCACGTTTCGCAGACAAGGTCGTCGGTGTGACCCGCGCAGACGATGCAGCGATGGGGCACGGGGGGCGTGCCCGCGTGCCCTAACGACGCCGCAGGTGTCTTGGCCGTGGGCAGCGCCATGGGCACGGTCAGCACGAGGCAGGGCGAGAGCCGCACGACGGCTTCGGCCACGCTGCCGAGCAGGGTCCGACTCACGCCAGTGCGGCCGTGGGTGCTCATCACGATGAGGTCGATGCCCTTGTCGCGCGCGTACGCCGTGATCTCCCGGGCCGCCCGGCCGGAGAGGAGCGCGAACTCAACGGCAAGTTCCTTGCCGAGCTGGCGGCCGAGCCGGGTTAACCGCTCCGAGCCCCGTGACGGGTCGGTGGCGGGTGGCACGACGTGCACCACGTGCAGCCGCGCGCCGGTCTCCCGCGCCATGGCCGTCGCAACCAGAGCGGCCGCCTCGGCCGCGGCCGAGAAGTCGGTCGGCAAGAGGATCTCGCTGATCTTCATCTTCGTTACCTCACGATGAGGACCGGGACAGGCGCTTGCTTGAGGGCACCGTCAGCCACGCTGCCGAGGAGGAGGCGGGCCGCCCCTCCTGATCCACGTGCGCCCAGGGCAAGCATCCCTGCCCGCTCCTCGCGGACGGCCCGGAGCAACTCGGTCAGCGGCACCCCGACACGAACGCTTCCTCGCGCGCGCCACCCCGCACGCCTGAGGCGCGCGACCGCCGCGTCCACCTCGCGCCGCGCCGTGCGCACGCGCGCGGCCGTATCCGCGCGGACGAGGCCCGCAACGGCGGCCCGCACGGATCCGGGCACGAGGGCGAGCGAGGGCGCCCTCACGGGCTCGACGACTCGCACCACCGCGGCCCTGCCGCGGCCCGACCAGCGCGCCAGATGGGCGACCACGCGGGAGGCGTGGGGCGACCCGTCGAGCCCGACGACTACCCGGCGGGCCGCCCCGGCGCGGGACGCGCTCATGCCTGGGCGCGACGCCGCGAGCGCCGCGGCGATTTCGCCGCGCGCCGGACCGTCTCGTCGCGCTTCACCGCGATGGCGAAAATGGGCCGCTTGTTCTTCTTGTTCTTGCCGTAGCTCTTCCGGATGCCCATGTCGTCTCCGCTGCTACTCGAGTGCCGAGAGGAGCGCCTCGAGCGCGTCCGAGGTCGTGAAGATGCCGACGATCGCCTCGCCGTCGCGCACCGGCAGGCAGCCGATCTTCTGTTCCAGCAGCACGCGTGCCGCCGCCGTCACCGGCGTCTCGGGCGCGACCGTCACGGGGTCTTCGGTCATGATGCGCGTCACGGGCTGGCCTTCCCAACCGCCCGGCGTCTCGCCGGCATCAGTCCGACGCCAGTCCCGGTGCGAGACGATGCCCACCAGGCGGTCGGCGTCCATGACAAGCAGGTGCCGCACCTCGGCGCGGCGCATGCGCGCGAGCGCCGCGCCGATCGAGGAATCCGGCGCCACCGTGGCCGGCTGCTTCGTCATCCAATCCCGCACCGCTCCGCAGCGCTCCGTCGATCGGTCCGCCATGTCCTAGTCCGTGTCCCGCACGGTCACGACCGGGCACGGCGCGAGGCGGATCACGCGGTCGGCGACGCTGCCGAGCAGCGCGCGATCGAGGCCGCCACGTCCGTGCGTCCCGATCACGATGAGATCGGCGCGCTCGCGGGCCGCCGCCCCGACGATCTCCTTGTGCGGCACGCCGGTCCGTAGGACCCAGCGCGCGGAAATGCCCGCGGCCGCTGCGGTTGCCGTCCACTCCCCGAGTGTCTTCACGGCCCACGCGCGCGCCGCGTCGAAGACGTCGCGCGCCCGCTTCATGGTGAAGGGGCCCTCCGAGTAGAGCGGCGTCTCGAGCAGCACGTGGACCAGCACCAGCTCGGCGCCCAGCCGCGCGGCCAGCCGGCGCGCCTCGGTCCATGCGCGCTCGGAGCCCGCGGAGAAATCCGTCGGCACGAGGATCCGTGCGAGACCGTCGGCGGCCTGGTCAGCGGCCATGGGCCCGCACCGTCAGCACGGGGCAGCGCGACTCGCGCACGACGCGCTCGGCCACGCTGCCCATGAAAACGCGCGACACGCCGGTGCGCCCGTGCGTGCCCATCACGATGAGGTCGGCGCGCGCGCGCCGCGCCGCTCGCAGGATCTCGTCCGCCGGGAGCCCCTCCGCAAAGATCGCCTGGACGCGCACGCCCGTCCGCCTCACGCGTCCAACGGCGGCCGCGAGTCGCCGCTTGGCGGAGCGCCGGGCCTGGATGAGCAGTTCGGCATAGCTGCTCGGCAGCGTGTCCTCGGCTATGAAAGGGGACGGCGGCGTCATGACGTGGAGCAGCGCCAGCGGCGCACGACACGCCCGCGCCAGGGTTACGGCGCGCCGAAGGGCAGGTGCCGAAGCTCGCGAGAAGTCCGTTGGATGCAGGATGCGGCGGAAGGCGGTCATAGGGCGACCGCCGCAGCCACCGACGCCGCCTTCACGTCGCGCGCCCACGCAATCATGAGCGCACGTCGCTGGGCCGCTCGTCCCTGGCCTGGCAGCCGAGGCAGTGACGCGCCCACGGCACCGCCCGCAGCCGCGGGAGCGGGATGGTGGCTCCGCAGTCCTCGCAAACGCCGAAGCTGCCCGTCTCGAGCCGAGCCTGCGCGGCCTGGATCTCGTCGAGCTCATGGCGCTCGCGACCTTCGAGCCGCGCCAGCAGGTCCGCCATGGCGGCCCGTGCCGAGTCCTCCACGAGCGATCCGGGCTCGTGGTCCGACAGCGAGGCGAGATCGCCGTCCGTCATGACCACGGTGCGAAGCAACTGCTGGCGCGCCTCGCGCAGCAGCCCACGGAACTCGCTGCTCCCGTCCGCGTCCAGCTGTCCCTTGCGTGCCATTATCGAAAGCCTCCTGGGCGCTACGCAGCCGCGTCGAGCGCAGCCGGCATACCCGGAATGCAAGGCGGGTGCCACTGCGCATGCGGGCTACACGCTCACAGAATCGTGGAGTTGCGGCGGGCGGCTGCGGTGCGTCGTGGGGTTTCGCCCACCCGGCTGGGGCGGCGGCGCCCCGACGGGCCTAGCCCTTGATGTTGCCGATGGGTGACAGCGTGGCGACGCGGCGGGAGAGGTCGAGACGGTGAAGCACGTCCACCACGGTGGAGAGATCCTTGTAGGCGAAACCGGCCTCCTCCGCCACACCGGACTTGGATGCGGCGCGCACGACGATGCCACGCGCGGCCATGTCGCGGATCAGGGTGTCCCCCCCTACGCGCTTCTTGGCCTGGGCGCGGGACATGGTGCGCCCCGCGCCGTGGGCGGTGGAGCCCCAGGTTTCTTCCATGTAGAGCAGCAGGTCGAGCTGCGGGGCTTCGATGGTCACGGCCCGCTCAACGGTGATGGACAGCGTGGCCGGATCCACCATGAGGCAGGCCAAAGCCGACGCCGCAGTCTCGAAGAGGTCGGCGGGGTCTCGGCCCTCGACCTCAACCGCGCAGTCCGCAAGCGCGACCTCTTCGAGAAAGCGGTAGTGGCCCAGACGCTACTCGATCTTGATCGGGATCATCGTGCCCTTGGCGGCCGGCGTCTTGGGCAGGGTGACCGTCAACAGCCCGTTCTTGAAGGATGCGCTGACCCTGCTGCCGTCCACGGCCACGGGCAGACGGACGCTGCGGGTGAAAGCCCCGTACGTCCGCTCCATACGGTAGTAGCGCTCCTCCTTCTCCTCTTTCACCTGCTGCTTTTCGCCCTTGATGGTCAGGAGCTGTTCCTGGAGCGAGATCTGGATGTCCTTCGGATCCATGCCCGGGACTTCCGCCTTGACCATCACGGCGTCCTTCGTCTCGGAGACATCCATGCTCGGCGCCCACTCGCCCGTCGCCGGGAACTCCTCCTGCTTGAATTCGGCGAAGCGGTCGAAGAGCCTCTCCATCTCCTGCTTGAGGCTCGGCATCCCCATCCACGGCATCAGCGAACGCATGACTTGCTCCTCCTTTCCACGTTGGTCGAGGCGAGGGCCTCCGGTCCATGGAAGAAGCAACCTCGGTGCCAGCGCGAGGCCGCGGTGTTACGGGGACTTGGCGAGCGCCCCCGCGTCCGGCTGGGGCGACCGCGCCCGGATTGGGGTGGGGCGACCCCAGGGCCGCCGAGGCGGCTTGCCCGCCGGCATCCCGGCGCGCATATTGGGAGCATGGTCGTCGGCGTGCCGAGGGAGATCAAGGTCGGCGAGCAGCGCGTGGCGCTCACGCCTGCCGGCGCGAGGGCTTTCTCGGAAGCCGGCCACCGGGTGCTGGTCGAGGCGGGCGCAGGCGCTGGCAGCGGGTTCCGGGACGAGGAGTACACGCAGGCCGGCGCCGAGCCCGGCGACGTAGGCGCCGTCTGGGGCCGGGCCGATCTCGTGCTCAAGGTCAAGGAGCCGCTCGCCGAGGAAGTCCCGCGCATTCGCGAGGGCCAGACGCTCTTCACCTATCTCCACCTGGCGCCCATGCCCGACCTGGTCCGCGCCCTCCAGGCGCGCGGCGTCCTCGCCATCGCCTACGAGACCGTCGAGCGGACCGACGGCAGCCTGCCGCTGCTCACGCCCATGAGCGAGGTGGCTGGACGGCTCGCCGTCCAGGAGGGCGCCCACTACCTCGGCCGCGCCTACGGCGGCCGCGGCATCCTGCTCTCGGGCGTGCCCGGCGTTCCCCACGGCAACGTGGTCATACTGGGAGCGGGCACCGTGGGGATCAACGCCGCCAAGGTCGCGCTCGGCCTGGGAGCCGACGTCGCGCTCCTCGACATCATCCTCGACCGCCTCCGCGCCGCCGACGATCTCTTCAACGGGCGGGCCGTCACGCTGGCCTCGAACGCCTTCAACATCGAGCAGGCGGCGCAGCGCGCCGATCTCCTCGTCGGCGGGGTCCTCGTGGCGGGCGACTTGGCGCCGAGGCTCGTCTCGGTGGCCGTGGTCGCCCGCTTGAAGCCCGGCGCCGTCATCGTGGACGTCGCGGTGGACCAGGGCTGCTGCTTGGAGACGATC
>JACORX010000007.1 GCA_016179165.1 Candidatus Rokuibacteriota bacterium
CGTCGTCGTGGGTCGGCCCTACGCCGCCCGAGGTGAAGACCACGTCGAAACCGCGGCTGAACTCGGTGACCTCGGCCGCGATCCGCTCCACCTCGTCGGGGATCACGACGATGCGCCGGACGTCGACACCGAGCGCGCGGAGCTCGCGGCAGAGGTACACGGCGTTGGCGTCCGCAACCTTGCCGGAAAGAAGCTCGTTGCCGATGAGGATGATGCCGGCCGTCCGACCCATCGCCCGCCCATGGTAGCACGAGCCCGCCGCGGCCTTCAGCGAGGGTGATAGAATACTCGCGCACCTCGACCAACAAGGAGACGGCATGATGACGGCGACCGCGGAACCGATTAGGCTCTACGGCTGGGCGCTGGTGCTGGGCGCCTCGTCGGGCTTCGGCGCGGCGACGAGCCTGGCTCTGGCCCGGGCCGGCCTCAATATCTTCGGCGTGCACCTCGATCGCAAGTCCACCCTGCCCAACGCCGAGCGCCTCGCGGCCGACATCAAGATTCTCGGCCGCGAAGCGCACTTCTACAACATCAACGCGGCCGACGAAGAGAAACGCGCCGAGGTCGCGGGCGAGATGGAGCGCATCCTGCGCGAGCGCGACGAGCTCGGGCAGGTTCGCGTGATGCTCCACTCGCTGGCCTTCGGCACGCTCAAGCTCTTCATCGCGGACCCCATGAAGGAAGCCGTCACCAAGGCGCAGATGGATATGACCCTCGACGTCATGGCCCACAGTCTGATCTATTGGGCCCAGGAGATGGTGGGCCGCGGCCTCATGGGCCGGGGCGGCAGGATCTACGCCATGACCTCGGCGGGCGGCGCGCGGGCCCTCCCCTTCTACGGGCCGGTGTCGGCGGCGAAGGCCGCGCTCGAATCCAACATCAGACAGCTCGCCGCCGAGCTGGCGCCCAAGGGCATCGCGGCCAACTCGATCCGCGCCGGCGTCACGGCCACACCAGCTGCGCAGAAGATCCCGAACTACGAGGAGTTCGCCAAGCAGGCGGCCGAGCGCAACCCGCACCGCCGCATGACCACCGTGGAAGACGTCGCCAAGGCGATCGTGGTCCTCTCCCACCCCGACACCTACTGGATGACCGGCAACGTGATCGGCGTGGACGGCGGCGAAGAGATCGTCGGCTGACGCCCAGTGCCCGATTGGTTCGCAGTCATCATCCTGGGCGTCATCGAGGGCATCACCGAGTTCCTTCCCATCTCTTCCACGGGTCACCTGCTGCTGGTGGAGAACGCCCACTGGCTGCCTCGGCAGTCCGATCTCTTCAACATCACGATCCAATCCGGCGCAGCCGTCGCGGTACTGCTCGTCTTCTCCACGCGCGTGCGCGATCTCCTGCTCCGGCTCGACGACCCTGTCACGCGCGACTACCTGCTCAAGCTGGTCCTGGCCTTCGTCATCACGGGCATCGGCGGGCTCGTCGTCAAGAGGCTGGGCTTCAGGCTTCCCACGGAGACGGCTCCGGTCGCCTGGGCAACCCTCGTGGGCGGTATCCTGATCCTGGTCATTGAGCAGACGCTGCGCGGCAGGGAGCAGACGCTGCGCGGCCGGCAGCTGGGCTCGCACATCACGTGGCTGATGGCGGTGGCGGTGGGGCTCGCCCAGATCCTGGCGGCCGTCTTCCCCGGCACGTCCCGCTCCGCCGCCACCATCCTGATTGCGCTGGCGCTGGGCCTGAGCCGCCCGGCCGCCACGGAGTTCTCCTTCCTGGTCGGCGTCCCCACCCTGCTGGCCGCCGGCGGCCTCGAGACCTCCCAGGCGCTGAGACACACAGGCGCGGCAGCCCCCGACTGGGCCCTCTTGGCGCTCGGCACGCTCGTGTCGGCCGTCACCGCCTTTCTCGTCGTGCGCTGGCTGTTACGCTGGATCCAGACCCACAGCTTCGCCGCCTTCGGCTGGTACCGCATCGCCCTCGGCCTCGCGATGTTGACGCGACTCGTTTGAAGGAGCCAGAGACATGACTTATGAGGTCGAGGGCAAGCACCACTTTTGGGGCGGGCTCACCGTGGAGGCGGTGGGCGGCGGCGCGGGGCTCGTGGAGATGCTCCTCGAGCGTGCCGCCAAGGTCGGCATCGACGTGCGCTACGAACACGGAGTGCGGAGCCTCCTGACTGACTCTGTGACCGCTCCGCGCGAGGAGGCTCGGACGCGCCCGCACGCGCGCTAAGACCTTCACCCTGATGCATCTGCATGCTTGCCGACCGTCGTTTGCACCAAATTTCGGTCACCCGTGATACAAAACGGTCGCGCACTCGTGGGGACATCTGTTATAGAAGGAAGCGGGGTGACGGCATGAGCGGGCGCAGGAGGTCCAAGGTTCCCAGAAGCCCGTCCGGTTCTTGCTGATGGCCGACTCGTTCGCGCCCACGGTCGCATCTCAAGACACGATCCCCACTGTGCGTTTCCGCACCCTGGGGCACCTCACGCAGCTCATCTCCTCGTCGCTCGACGTGGAAAGAGTTCTCGGGGCGATCGCGGAGGCCGCGACCGAGCTGTTGCCGGCGGCAACGGTCTCGATCTGGATCGCCGACGAAGTCAACCACATCCTCGAGCTCCGCGCGGTCTCGCCGGATGCGGCCGGCGTCGATGATCCCGCGAGGACGCTGCGCTATGGGGAGGGCGTCGCCGGGTGGGTCGCCGAATCCCGTCACCTCCTCGATGTGCCCGATGTGTTCTCCGATGAGCGCACCGTCGCCCGCGGTTGGTTCGAGGCTCACGGGCTCAAGAGTTACATCGCCGTGCCCATCCTGTTTCACGACTCGCTACTCGGTGTCCTGGCTCTCTTCGGTCGCGAACGCCTGCGGCTCGACGAGAAGGATCAGGAGCTGCTCGCGGCGTTCGTGTCGCAGGCCGGCGTCGCCATCCGGAACGCGCGACTGTACGAGCAGCTGGGCGCCGCGCATGAGCGTCTGGCCCAGAGCCAGGAGCAGCTCGTCGCAAGTGAGCGCTCTCGCGCGGTCGCTCAGATGTCACTCGGGCTTGCGCACAACTTCAACAACTTGTTGATGATCATTCATGGGCGGGCCGAGCTCCTACGCGCCAACCCGCAGGCGACGGAGCTGGGACGTGGACTCGATGCCATCGCCGAGGCGGCCCGCCGGGGCGCGCAGCTGATCCGCCGACTGCAACGGTTCGCTGATCCCCACAGCACCTGCGCCTCGGGCGCGGTGGGCCTACGCGATGTGCTGGAGGATGCCGTCGCCCTGACGCGGCCGGCGCGGAGGGACGAGGCCAAACACCCCGGCGTCGACTACGAGGTGCGGTTCGAGGGGGACCTGTCCCCGTTCGCCGCCGGTCGTGCCGAAGATCTGCGCGAGGTGTTCACCAACGTGCTGATCAACGCTTTCGAGGCCATGCCTGCGGGGGGAGAAGTCCTCCTTCGTCTGCATGACGACGGCGACCATGTGGTCGTCACCGTCGAGGACGCGGGAGTGGGAATGTCCGATGAAACGCGGCGCCGCGCGTTCGAACCGTTCTTTACCACCAAGGGGCCGCGGGCCGTCGGCATGGGCCTGCCGAGCGCCTGGGGCATTGTGAAAGCCCTCGGTGGGTCGATCAACATCGTGAGCGCGCCCGGCAAAGGCACCCGCGTCTCGGTCCGTCTCATCCAGGTCCGGCCGGTGCCGCAGGGCCCGGACGTCAGCGCGGCCTCGTCCTGCTCGGGAGCGCGCGTGTTGGTCATCGATGACGATCCGCTTGTGCGCGAGGTCCTCACAGATCTCCTCCGGGGTGGAGGGCACAGCGTCGTGGACGCCGCCAGCGGAAGCGAGGGGCTCGCCCTGTGTGAGGCTCAGCCTTTCGACGTCGTGCTGACGGACGTCTCGATGCCCGCCATGTCGGGCTGGGACGTCGCGGCAGCGCTGAGGCCGCGGTCCCCGGCCATCCCGGTCGGATTCATCACGGGCTGGGGCCATACGCTGGACCGGGATGCGCTGGCACGCTACCGAGTGGATTTCGTCGTCGCCAAGCCCGTGACCGCGGCGGAGCTCCTGCGGCACATCGCAACCGCCCTCCGCTCGCGCGCGCGCGGCTGACGGGCTCGCCCCGGCCCCCTGGGCTCCACTGGTGCCCGTCGGCGACGGGCGCCCAGTAGGCCGCCGGCCCAGGTCGACCGCTGCGAGGTCAGGCCGCCAAGTCGGCGCGCCGTGTCGGCGCCCTCCCGGGCGAGCGCGAGCGCAATAGCGCGTCCGATGCCGCGCGCCGCGCCGGTGACGAGGGCGACCCGACCCGAAAGCGCAACAGGGCCGGACGCCGGGTGACGTCGCCTCAGACGACGCGGGCGAGCCACGACAGGACCTCGCCGAACGGCCGCTCCCAGCCTTCCTCCAGCATGAGCATGTGGGCATGTCCGGCCGCCTCGATGTACTCCGACCGGTAGCGCGCGGCGATCTTCCGCTCGACGGACACCGGCGTGATGCGGTCGTGCTCGGCGCCCAGCACGAGAGTTGGGCAGCGGATCTGTGCCGGGTCCACCGCGACGTCGCCCAGCGCCATCTCGCGCGCGGCGCGCCCCGACTCCGCCACCAACTGCGGGTACGCCCACGCCTGCTTCTCCGGCGTCATGCGGTTGCCGATGAGCGCCGCCGCGTCGTCCGGGCCGATCGCGAATGGCCGGCTCCTGAGGATGGACACTGCGTAGCGCGGCATGCGCCAGAGGACGGGCCAGGTCACGACACGGATGCCCTTGGGCGCGGCGCTCGTCGCGAAGACCGCGGCGCGCACCCTGCCACCCTCGGCGGCTTTCTGCGCCACGAGACCTCCCATGGAGTGGCCGATCACGACGGCCTCGCGCAGGATCCGCAGGCAGTCGTGAACGTCCTCCACGTAGTCGAGCACGGAGACCCGGCCGAGATCCAGAACCGGCCGGCTGCCGTGATGGCCGCGGAGATTGAGCGCCCAGGTGTCCCAGCCCGCGTGCGCCGCCGCGTAGAGCCAGGAGCGGAGATACCAGCTGCCCCCGTGCATGCCGTGGACGAGGAGCAAAGGGCACGGCTTCGGCGGCCCCGCGGCCGTCGCGTGCTCGACGAGGAGGTCGCCGATCTGTTCTATGGCGCGACGGCGTTCAGGCGCACCGTCTCCAGCACGATGGAGGCGGTGGTGTGGAGGTCCTTGAGGTCCACCCACTCGTTGACGGTGTGGATGTCCCGCATGCCGCAGCCGAGGTTGGCGACCTCGATCCCGCGCGTCGCGTAGACGTTCGCGTCGGACCCGCCGCCCGTCGCGCGCGTCTTGAAGGACCGCCCGAGGGCGCGCGCCGCGCCCGCGACGAGCATGACCACCGGCGCGCTATCCGCAATGTCGAGCCGCTCGTACTGCCGCTCCACCTTGATCTCCACGCCCGCCCGGCGCTCGCCCTGCTCCAGGCGGACCGAGTGGCGCGCGGCCGCCTCCTCGAAGCGCCCCCGCATGTGCTGCGTCTGGGCCTCGAGCTTCCCGGCATCGAGACTCCGCGCCTCGCCGTGGATGACGACCCGCGTCGGGACGATGTTGGTCGAGAGCCCGCCCTGGATCACCCCCAGGTTGGCCGTCGTCTCCTCGTCCACGCGCCCGAGCTTCATGCCGGCGATGGCCTCGCTCGCGATCTGGATGGCCGACATGCCGCGCTCGGGGCAGACGCCGGCGTGCGCCTCGAGCCCCGTGACCGTGAACGAGAGCCGGTTGGCCGCCGGCGCCCGCGTGATCAGCTCGCACACGCCGTCCACGTCGAGCACCAGCCCGCGCTTCGCGCGGATCCGGCCCGTGTCAAAGTGCTTGGCGCCCATCAACCCCGTCTCCTCGCAGATACTCAGCACCACCTCGATGTCGCCGTGCGGGATGTTGCGCTCGCGCAGGACCCGGATGGCCTCGAAGATCGCGACGATGCCGGCCTTGTCGTCGCCGCCGAGCACCGTGCTCCGGTCGGTGCGTACGATGTCGCCTTCCACCACCAGGTGGATCTTGTCAGCCGGCCCGACCGTGTCCATGTGGGCCGAGAGGAGGAAGGGCGGCGCTCCGGCCAAGGTCCCGTGGAAGCGCGCCAGGAGATTACCCGTCTCGCCGCCCACCTTCTCGCCGGCGTCGTCCACTTCGACCGAGGCGCCCATGCCCTTCAAGATGCTCTCGATCCGGCGGGCTATGGCCCCCTCGCGGCGGGACAGGCTGGAGATCCCGGCCAGGTCGAGGAACTCGTCCTTCATCCGGGCCGGGTCCATCATGCCGGCTCCGTGTGGAGATGGTGCATGAACCAGTCGCGGCTGCGCGCGTCGACTCCGCCGACTCTCACGCTGAAACGCTCGGCGGTCAGGAGCATGCGAGGTCGAAGAGCTGACAGGCGTTGGCCGAGATCTGGTACGTGACCTCGTCGACCGGCAGGCCTTTGATCTTGGCGACCTCCTCGGCCACCCGCGAGACGAGCCAGGGCCCGGACGGAACCCCCGCGAACTCGCCCTGGTAGGGCCACGGCCCGTCGCTTTCGACGAGGAGCGATTCGAGCGGCACGGCCTCGACCAGCGCGCGATCCCGCTCGCGATAGACCACCTCGGGCGTCACGGACACGAAGTACCCGGCATCCACGATGTCGCGCGTCACGTCGGCCGGCGCCTTGTGCCAGTGGAAGACGGCGCGCTCGATGCCCCGGGCCTTGAGCGCCGCGAGCGCGCCCACTGCGGCGCCGTGAGGAGCGTGCAGGATGACCGGCAGATCGTAGCGCTCGGCAAGTACCAGGAGCCGGTCGAGCCGCCGCCGGCCGCGCGTCATGAACCCAGCGGCGTCTGTTGCGCCCTCGAGGCAGTACCACGGCAGCCCGATCTCGCCGAGCGCGACCAGGCGCGAGTGGTGCGCCGCCACCTGCGCCTCGACCTGGTCGAGGTCCGGGTCGCCCAGCTGGACCCAGTCCGGGTGGAAGCCCATCGCGGGCCGGACGCTTTTTCCGTTCCCGATCGCGGCATCGAGAGTGCGCGCGTTCGTCTGCTGGTCGCAGCCGACCGCGACGGCGCCCCAGACACCGTGCTCCGCCGCGCGGGCGAGCGTGCCGCGCAGGTCTTCAAACGCAGAATCGTACAGGTGGCAGTGACTGTCGATGATCATCTAGGCTCCTGCCACCGTCATGCGCCCGACCAGCACGGTGGGCGAAGCCGTGCGGTCGCGGAAGACGAGGTCGTTGCCCACACCTTCGATGGCGTGGAACATGTCGAGCAGGTTGCCCGCGATCGTGATCTCCTCGACCGGGTACGCCAGCTCGCCGTTGTCGATCCACATACCGACGGCGCCGCGCGAATAGTCGCCGGTGACGCCGTTGACGCCGAAGCCGATCAGCTCTGTCACGTAGAGACCCTGCTTGACGCTCCCGATGAGGTCCTTCGGATCGAGCGCGCCCTTGGCGAGATAGAGGTTCGTCGTGCCGACGGTGACGCCGCTGCCGTCCCGCGCGGCGTGATGCGTCGAGGCCATGCCGAGCTTGCGGCCGCTGTAGGTGTCGAGGAGGTACGAAGTCAGCACTCCCTTGTCCACGATCACCGTCCGCAGCACCGGCAGCCCCTCGCCGTCGAAGGGCCGCGAGCCGAGGCCCCCGGAAATGGTCCCGTCGTCGATGATCGTGACGCCGGGCGCAGCGATTTGCCGGCCGAGCTTGCCGAGGAGGAAGGAGGCGCCGCGGTAGAGCGACGGGCCCGCGACGGCGCCGGCGACATGCCGGACCAAGCTCGCCGCCATGTCCGGATCGAAGACGACGGGCACCTGGGCTGTCTTGACCTGCCGGGCGCCCAAACGACGCAGCGCACGGCCTGCGGCAGTCTTGCCGATCTCCTCGGGCGAGTCGAGGCGGGCGCGCTTGCGCGTCACGTGGTACCAGCCGTCGCGCTGCATGTGGCCGTTCTCCGACGCGATGGGCGAGGTCGAGAGGCTGAAGGACGACGTCCCGTACTCGGCGGCGAAGCCGTGGGACGCCGCATAGGCGTAGCGGGCGCGACGATCGGCGAAATCACCGCCCTCGGAGTTCGTGATGCGCGGATCGGCCCCGAGCGCCGCGGCCTCGCAGCGCCGGGCGAGCTCGATCTTCTCCTCAGGCGAGAGATCGTGCCCCGTGGGGTCGTCGAGGTCGAGGGCCGGGATCTCCCGCGCGAGCACGTTCGCCTCGGGCAAGCCGCTCAGCTCGTCGGGAGCAGTGATCCGCGCGAGCGACACCGCTTCGTCCACCAGGCGCTCGACGGAAGTTCGCGAGAAGTCCGAGGTCGAAGCGGCGGCGGCGGACTTCCCGGAGAAAACGCGCAGCGAGAGGTGCTGCGCCCGGGCGTGCTTGACCGTGTCCACCCGCCCGAGCCTGACCTGGGCCGAGAACGCCCGGTCTTCCACCAGGAAGGCGTCGGCCGCCGTCGCTCCTCGCTCCCGCGCCCGCTTCAGGACATCGCCGAGGAGATCGAGCATCTTAGACCTGGGTCCCGCCCACCGTGATGCCGTCGATCCTGATCGTCGGCAGCCCGACACCGACCGGCACGGACTGGCCGTCCTTGCCGCAGGTGCCGACGCCCTCGTCGAGCTTGAGATCGTGGCCGACGCGGCTCACGCGCGTGAGCGCCTCGGGCCCGCTGCCGATGAGGGTTGCCCCCTTGACAGGCCGCGTGATCTTGCCGTCCTCGATCAGGTAAGCCTCGCTGGCAGAGAAGACGAACTTGCCATTGGTGATGTCCACCTGTCCCCCGCCGAAGTTCACGGCGTAGAGGCCGTGGGGCACCGAGCGGATGATGTCGTCGGGGTCGTCTTGGCCCGCCAGCATGAAGGTGTTCGTCATACGCGGCATGGGCTGGTGCGCGTAGGACTCGCGCCTGCCGTTGCCCGTGGGCTCCCCGCCCATGAGCCGGGCGTTGAGCCGGTCCTGCATGTAGCCGACGAGGACGCCTTTCTCGATGAGGACGTTGCGCCGCGTCGGGATGCCCTCGTCGTCCACGTTGAGCGACCCGCGCCGGTTGGCGATGGTGCCGACGTCGATCACCGTAACGAGATCTGAGGCGACCTTCTGTCCCATGCGCCCCGAGAAGGCCGAGGTCTGCTTGCGGTTGAAGTCGCCTTCGAGCCCGTGCCCGACGGCCTCGTGGAGGAGAATCCCCGGCCAGCCCGGACCGAGCACCACGGTCATCTCGCCGGCCGGCGCCTCGACGGCGTGGAGCTTGATCGTGGCCTGCCTGACCGCCTCGGAGGTGTAGCGGCGCCAGCGGTCCGCTTCCCCGCGGTCCGCTTCAAGGAAGAAATCAAACGGCACGCGCCCGCCGCCGCCGTAGTTGCCGATCTCGCGCTTTCCGTTCTCCTCGACGATCACCGTCACGTTGAGCCGCGTCAGCGGGCGCACATCGCCCACGGTCCAGCCGGACGGCGTGGCGATCAGGACCACAACGTCCTCGCTGCCGAGGCTCGCGATGACCTGCTTGACGCGCGGATCGGAAGCGCGTGCCGCCGCGTCCATCTTGAGGAGCAGCGCGACCTTCCGGTCCAGCGCGGCATTGACGGGAGGCTCGGCGAGCGTGTAGAGGTCGTGCGGGCGGCCGGACCGGACGGCCACGGCCATGGATCCTGAACTCTGATCGGCGATGGCGCGCGCCTGCCGGGCGGCTTCCTCGAGATTGGGAAGCGCGAGATCGTCGGTGTGGGCGTAGCCGGTGCGCTCGCCCGACTGCGCGCGGATGCCGGCGCCCTGGCTGACGTGACGGGAAGCTTTCTTGACCGCGCCCTCTTCGAGGGTCAGCTCCTCGCTGACGCGGTACTCGAGGAAGAGGTCTGCGTGGTCGACGCGGCCGACCAGGTGGGACCCCAAAAGCCGTTCGAGGGCCGAGGACGTGAGACCGAACCTGTCCTCGAAGAACCGCTCCGGCCGCGCAAGCTTATTAGTTGTCATGAGGGACGCGAAGGATCTTCATCGTAGCATCGGCCCCCAAGGGACCTTCCATCTTTAATGACACCATTGCCACCTCATCGAATTCACTATCAGGAGTGGAACCGGCTTCACAGTTCCAGCTACTTAGACCGTGGGAGCGAAGGCTGCGCTTGAGGAGCTACACTAAGCGCCCAGCCCCTGCTGGATGATCTCGTGGATAAGCCTGAGCCCCGTTAGCACCGATGGCCCTGGGGATAGGATGTCAGCCCCGTCCACCTCATGGATACGGCCTTCCCTGACGGCGCTCACGGTCTCCCACCCGGGCCGTTTCCGGATCGCCTCCAGATCCACCGGCTTGCCGCACCATGAGACGAGGATGATCTGGGGGTCCCGCCTGGCGACTTCGCCCGGATCCACCACCCGGTCCTTGGCCGAGGGCTTGTCCCGCAGCTCGGAGAAGATATCGCGCCCGCCGGCGATCTCGATGATCTCCGACACCCACCGGATCCCCACAATCAGCGGGGCGTGCCACTCCTCGAAGTAGACGCGCGGCCTGTCGGGCCAGACGGCGGAGAACTCCCGCACCTGCCGGATCTCGTCGCGCATGTCCTGGACGAGATCGCGCGCGGGCTTCTCGAGCCCCAGCAGCCCGCCCACCATGATGATGGTGGCGAGGATCTCGTCCATCGAGCGCGGGTTGGAGCAGAAGACGGGTCTCCCCGCGCGGATCAGCTCGGCGCTAATGTCCGCCTGGAGATCCGAGAAGGCCAGCACGACGTCGGGTTCGAGCTCCATGATCTTGTCGGCGCGGAAGCTCGTGAAGCCGCCGATCTTCGGCTTCTCCCGCGCCTCAGGGGGCCTGTGCGCCGTGCCGGGCACGCCGACGACGCGCCCCCCTGCACCCAGCGCGTAGCAGATCTCCACGTGCTCGGAAGAGAGACACACGATGCGCTGAGGGAAGCCGGCCGACCCCTTGCCGTACATGGCAACTTACGATATCAAAGAAAGCCTATGACCGGGCCCAAGCGTTCCCAGCGCCGCACCCTCCTGATGGTCGGCACCCGCAAGGGCGCCTTCTTCTTCCACGGCGATACGGCGCGCCGGACCTGGCGGCTCGACGGGCCGGACCTCCTCGGCTGTATCGTCCACCACCTATCTACTCCGTCAAGGCCGCCTCGCTCGGCTGATGCGCGTCTTCATCGCCTCGCCCCTTTACTCCTACACGGGCGGGCGCGGCGAGGTCGA
>JACORX010000107.1 GCA_016179165.1 Candidatus Rokuibacteriota bacterium
CATGTATCCACGATTGCTTCAGCCACCTGCCAAGCAGAGCTTCTTCCTGTTCGGGCCGCGCGGGGTGGGCAAGACCGCCTGGGCGCACGAACAGTTTCCCGACGCACTGTTCTTCGACCTGCTCGATCACCAGACGTACGCGCAGTTGCTGGCCGCGCCGCAGCGGCTTGGCGACCAGATCCCGCAGGGGCACAAGGCCTGGGTGGTCGTGGACGACGTCCAGCGCGCCCCGGAGTTGCTCGATGAAGTGCACCGGCTCATCGAGTCACGCCGGCTGCGGTTTGTGTTGACCGGTTCGAGCGCGCGCAAACTGCGGCGTCGGGGCGTCAACCTGCTGGCGGGTCGGGCGCTGACCTGCCACATGCATCCGTTCACGGCGCTGGAACTGGGCAAGGATTTCGACTTGAAACACGCGTTGCGTTGGGGTTGCCTGCCGCTGGCCTGCACCAGCGACAAGCCGCAGGACTACGTGAAGAGCTATGCGGCGACCTACCTGCGCGAGGAGGTGCAACAGGAGGGATTCGCCCGCAACATCGGCGCGTTCGGCCGGTTCCTCGAAGCGGCCAGCTTTTCGCAGGGCAGCGTGTTGAACATGGCGGCGGTCGCCCGCGAGTGCGCGGTCTCGGCCAAGGTCGTCGAGGATTACTTCAGCATTCTCGAGGACCTTCTGATCGCTGTGCGCTTACCGGTCTTTACCAAACGTGCCAAACACCGGCTGATCGCGCATCCGAAGTTCTTCTATTTCGACGCCGGCGTGTATCAGGCTATCCGCCCGCGCGGTCCGCTGGATGCCCCGGAGCAGATTCACGGCGCTGCGTTGGAGACGGTGTTCTTGCAGCAGGCGCGGGCGCTCAACGACTACCGGGACCTGGGTTATCGCCTGCACTACTGGCGCACGGTGACGGGCGAGGAGGTGGATTTCGTCCTGTACGGCAAACGCGGCCTGCGTGCCTTCGAAGTGAAAATGGCGCACCGCGTCCGGCCCGACGACCTGCGCGGGTTGCTGCGTTTCCGGGAAGATTTCCCGCAGGCCAAAACGCACCTGTTGTACCTGGGCAATCGCCGCTGGCACGACCGCGGCGTCGACGTGTTGCCATTCACGGATTGTGTGACCCAACTCGACCACTGGTTATGATCGCGCCCGGCAGACCAACTCATGGGCGCGCCGGGGTAGAATGATGCCCCATGGCTGACACGGTCAGAGTCCGCTTTGCTCCCAGCCCCACGGGCTCCTTCCACGTGGGCGGCGCGCGCACCGCGCTTTTCAACTGGGCCTTCGCGCGGCACCACAAGGGCGTCTTCATCCTCAGGATCGAGGACACGGACCGGTCGCGCTCGACCGACGAGCACATCGTCCAGATCCTGGACGTCCTGCGCTGGCTCGGGCTCGACTGGGACGAGGGCCCGCCCGCGTCCGGGTACCGCCAGACCGAGCGCTTCGAGATCTACCGCGCTCACGGCGAACGCCTCCTCGCCGACGGGCGCGCGTACCGCTGCCGCTGCACGCCGGAGACTCTCGACGCGCTCCGCGACGCCGCCAAGGCCCGCAAGGAGCAGTTCCGGTATCCGGGCACGTGCCGCGAGGCCGGCGTGCCGGCCTCCGAGCCGCACGCGTTGAGACTCAAGATGCCCGTGGGCGGGCAGACGGTGGTCGAGGACGCCATCCTCGGCACCGTGACCTTCGACAACGACACGCTGGACGACTGGATCCTGGTGCGCACGGACGGAACGCCGACCTACAACTTCTGCGTGGTCGTGGACGACGTGACCATGAAGATCACTCACGTCATCCGGGGCAATGACCACCTGAACAACACGCCCAAGCAGATCGCCTGCTACGCGGCGCTGGGCTACGAGATGCCGCTGTTTGCCCACATCCCGATGATCCTGGCGCCGGACCGGGGCAAGATGTCCAAGCGTCACGGTGCCACGACGGTCGAGGAGTTCAGGGACCAGGGCATTCTCCCGGAGGCCCTGGTCAACTACCTGGCGAGGCTCGGGTGGTCCCACGGTGATGACGAAATCTTTTCGCCGAAGGAACTCGCCGAGCACTTCACGTTGGCCCAGGTGGGCAAGGCGGGCGCTGTCTTCGACCGGGAGAAGCTCCTGTGGGTCTCTCTCGAGTGGATCAAGGCGGCCGCGCCCGAGCGCCTCGCCGAGGTGCTCACGCCCTTCCTTGGTCCCGCTCTGGGACTCCCCTCCGCGGCCGGCGCGGCTCTTGTCGACCCGGCGCGTCTCGCGGCGATCGCCGCGAGCCTCAAGGAGCGGTCCCGCACTCTCGTCGAGATGGCGGAGCAGGCGGCCTGCTACTTCAGGCCGCCCGCGGCCTATGACGCCCCGGCGACCGCGAAGTTCTGGGGGCCCGAGGCGCCCCACCGGTACGCCGTGCTGATCAAGCGCCACCTTTCCCAGGAGGCATTCGACCCGGAGAGCCTCGAGGGCCTCTACCGGGGGCTCGCCGCCGAGATGGGGCTCAAGCTCGTGGACCTGGCTCAGCTCACGCGCATCGCGCTCACCGGCAAGACCGCGAGCCCGCCGGTCTTCCAGGTGGCCGCGCTCCTCGGCAAGGCCGAGACGATCGCTCGCCTCAAGACGGCGCTGGCCGCGGTGGAGCGAGCCAAGCCCCCGCTAGGACCCAAACAATGAGCAGCCTCATCCTAGCGCGCCACGGCCAGTCAGTGTCGAATGCCGTGCGCCGCTTCCAGGGCGTGCAGGACGTGGCGCTCTCCGAGCTGGGCGCGCGCCAGGCCGAGGCGCTCGGCCTGGCGCTCCGCCGGCTGCGCATCACCGCGGTCTACACGAGCCCGCTCGAGCGCGCGCGGCGAACGGCTGAGATCGCCGCCGCGGGGCTCGGCGTGCCGCTGACGCCGGTGCACGACCTGCGCGAGCTGTCGCTGGGAGATTGGGAGGGACGCACGGTGGACGAGATCCGGGCGTTGCCGGGCGACCCGTACGAGCAGTGGGTGCGCGATCCCGTGGCCTGCCTGCCGCCGGGCGCCGAGCCGCTGCCCGAAGTCCAGGCGCGCGTGGTGAGCGCCATGGCGGACATCGTGGCCGCCCACCCCAACGGCCGGCAGGTGCTGGTCGTCTGCCACGGCGGCGTCATCAGCGCCTACCTGGCCCAGTGCCTGGGGCTGCCCCTGTCCTCCATCTGGCGCCTGACGCTGTCGAACTGCTCGATAACGGAAGTGGCGCCGCCCTCCGTACGCTCCGTCAACAGCACGGGACACCTCGCGGGCCTCAGCGTCAATAACCCGATGTCGCCCTCGATGTTTGGGCTCTAGCCATGGTGCTGCTGGCGCTCTTCGGGGGACTGGCGCTGCTCCTCTACGGCATGCAGTTCTCCGGCGAGGGGCTCCAGCGCGCGGCCGGCGGGCACCTCCGGCACATGCTGACGAGCGCCACGCGGACGCGTCTGTCCGCGGTGTGCTCGGGCGCGCTTGCGACGGCGGTCATTCAGTCCTCCTCGGCGACCACGCTCATGCTGATCGGCTTCGTCTCGGCGGGGCTCGTCACCTTCCGCCAGTCGCTCGGCGTGATCCTGGGCGCCGACATCGGCACGACCTTCACCGTGCAGCTCCTGGCCTTCAAGGTCCAGGACCTGGCCCTGCTCATGGTCGGGGCGGGCTTCGCGCTCTCCTTCTTCGGCCGGCGCGGGCTCGTCAAGAGCCTCGGGCAGGCGGTGCTGGGCTTCGGGTTCGTCTTCCTCGGCATGCGCGTCATGACCGAGGCGATGGCGCCGGTGGCGGACAGCGCGCTCGCGCGCCAGGTGCTGGTGGCGCTCTCGGGCAATGCCGGCCTGGGACTCCTGGTGGGCGCGGCCTTCAGCGCGGGCATGACCTCGTCCGTCGCGACGATCGGCCTCCTGCTCTCGCTCGCCCAGCAGGGGCTCCTGCCGCTGGACGGCGCCATCCCCGTGGTCCTCGGCGCCAACATCGGCACGTGCGCGACGGCGCTGGCGGCGAGCCTGCGCTCCTCCGCCGACGCGCGGCGGGTTGCCGTGGCGCACATCGCCTTCAAGGTGCTGGGCGTTGCCATGGTCTTCCCGTTCATCCAGCCCCTGGCGGCGCTGGTCACCGTCACCGCGGGCGACACCGCGCGGCAGATCGCGAACACGCACACGTTCTTCAACGTGGCGATCAGCGCGCTCTTCCTGCCCTTCGCCCCGTGGGCGGCGCGCGCGATCACGATGCTCGTGCCGGACGACGCGACGACGGCCGACAATCCCTTCAAGACGCGCTACCTCGACGACCGGTTCCTCGACCAGCCGGCCCTGGCGCTCGGGCAGGCGACGCGCGAAGCGCTCCGCATGGGCGACGTGGCGCAGGGCATGCTGCGCGACGCCATGGTCGTCCTCCACACGAACAACCAGGAGCTGCTCGAGGAGGTGGAGCGGCGCGACGACCAGCTCGACTACCTCGAGCGCGAAATCAAGCTCTTCCTGTCGCGCCTGGGGCAGGAGACGATGTCCCCCGACCTCTTACGCAAAGAAATCGGGCTCATCTCCTTCATCGGCAACCTCGAGAACATCGGCGACATCGTGGACAAGAACTTGATGGAGCTGGCCCGCAAGAAGCTCTACCAGGGCCGGCGCTTCTCGGAGGCGGGCGAGGCGGAGCTGCTGGAGTTCCACGGCATGATCTCGAAGAACCTCGAGCGCGCGATCGCGGGCTTCGCCGCCAACGACCGGACGCTGGCGCAGGAGGTGCTGGACCAGCGCCCGACGATCCGCCAGCGCGAGCGCGAGCTCCGCACCTCCCACTTGGCGCGGCTCCGCCAGGGGCTGGCCGAGTCGCTCGAGACATCCGAGATCCACCTGGACGTGCTGACCAACCTCAAGCGCATCTCGTCGCACATCTCGCAGCTGGTGTTTCCGATCCTCGAAGAAGGCGCGTGAGGAGCCGGGATATGGCGCAGCGTCTCCGCGTGCTGCTGGTCGCCTCCGAGGCCTCGCCCTTCGCCAAGACGGGCGGGCTCGGCGACGTCGCCGCCGCCCTGCCGCGCGCGCTGCGCGCGCTCGGGCACGACGTGCGCATCCTCATGCCGCGCTACCGCGGCGTGGAGCGCCACGCCTCCGTCATCAGGACTGTCGTCCCGCGCCTCGAGGTGCCGGTGGGCGACCGGCGGGTCGAGAGCGCGCTGCTCGCGACCGAGACGAGCGCCGGCGTGCCCGTCTACTTCCTCCAGCAAGACCGGTACTTCGACCGCGACGGGCTCTACGGCACGGGCGACGGCGACTACTCGGACAACTGCGAGCGCTTCGTCTTCTTCTGCCGCGGCGCGCTCGAGGCGCTGATCGCGCTCGACGGAGAGGGGCGGGAGGCCTGGCGCCCGCAGATCATCCACGCCAACGACTGGCAGACCGGGCTCATTTCCGTCTACCTCCGCACGCTCTACCGCGACCACCCGGCGCTCAGCGCCGTCGCCACGGTCTTCACCATTCACAACCTGGCCTACCAGGGCGTCTTCTGGCACCACGACATGCCGATGACCGGCCTCGGCTGGGACGTCTTCACCCCTGCGGGGATCGAGTTCTACGGCAAGCTCAACTTCCTGAAGGGCGGGCTCGTGTTCTCGAACCTGCTCACCACGGTCAGCCGCACGTACGCGGCAGAGATCCGCACTCCCGAGTTCGGCAACGGGCTCGAGGGCGTGCTCGAGGAGCGCGCCCAGGATCTCCATGGTGTGGTCAACGGCATCGACTACGAGCAGTGGAACCCGGCGAAGGACCCCGCGCTTCCGCGCTCGTACTCGCCGGCGGAGCCCGAAGGCAAGCTCGTCTGCCGCGAGGCCCTGCGCCGCGAGCTGGGGCTCACCGATGTTGGGCTCAACGGCGGGCCGGGGCCGCTCGTCGCCATGATCACGCGGCTCGCCGGGCAGAAGGGTCTCGACGTGGCGCTCGAGAGCCTCCCCGGCATGCTGGACGCCGGGTGCCGGGTCGCGCTCCTCGGCTCGGGCGAGGCGTCCCTCGAGGAAGCCTGGACCCACGCGGCCGCGCGCCACCCGGGCACGGTCGCCGTGCGCATCGGCTACGATCCGGAGCTCGCCTCGCGGATGTACGCGGGGGCGGACTGTGTTCTCATGCCGTCCCGCTACGAGCCGTGCGGGCTCGCGCAGCTGATCGCGCTGCGGTACGGCGCGGTGCCGGTGGTCCGGCGCACCGGCGGCCTGGCGGACACAGTAACCGAATTCGACGGGGCCCGCCGCACCGGCACGGGGTTCCTGTTCGACGCGTTCTCGGCGGACGCGTTGCTGGACGCCGTCCGGCGCGCGGCGGCCGCCTTCCGACGGCCGGAACTCTGGGGTGCCCTCGTCAAGAACGCGATGACCGAGGATTTCTCGTGGGACACCTCGGCCCGCGAATACGCGCAGCTCTACAAGAAGGTGCTCCGCCCACAGGGCGCCAAGCCGTCACGGAGGTCGCGATGAAGAAGATCGAGGCGATCATCAAGCCGTTCAAGCTCGACGACGTCAAGGAGGCGCTGAC
>JACORX010000108.1 GCA_016179165.1 Candidatus Rokuibacteriota bacterium
CGGGCGGTGTCGCTGACCGAGCAGGGTATCTCGCACTGTGAGAGACTCCTGAACGTCGTCGACCTCTACGACCCATCGCAGATGGACGCGCTCCACCACATCAGCCAGGCGCTCAAGGCCCATGCCCTCTTCAAGAAGGACGGGGACTACGTGATCAAGGACGGGCAGGTCATCATCGTGGACGAGTTCACCGGGAGGATGATGCCCGGGCGCCGCTGGTCAGACGGCCTCCACCAGGCGGTCGAGGCCAAGGAAGGTGTCAAGATCGAGTCTGAAAATCAGACGCTTGCCACCATTACACTCCAGAATTACTTCAGGATGTACGAGAAGCTCGCGGGGATGACGGGTACGGCGGCGACGGAGGCCGACGAATTCGCCAAGATATACAAGCTCGACGTCACGGTCGTTCCGACCAACCGGCCGATGTCCCGCGTCAACTACCCGGACGTGGTCTACAAGACGGAGCGGGAGAAGTTCGACGCGGTCAGCGCGGAGATCGCCGCGTGTCACGAGAAGGGCCAGCCTGCGCTCGTCGGCACGGTCTCCATCGAGAAGTCCGAGCACCTCTCGCGGCTCTTGAAGAAGCGCGGCATCCCGCATCAGGTCCTCAACGCCAAGTACCACGAGCGGGAAGCCGAGATCATCGCGCAGGCCGGCCGCGAGAAGGCCGTCACGATCGCCACGAACATGGCGGGACGGGGCACCGACATCCTGCTGGGTGGCAATCCGGACTTCCTGGCCAAGGAGATCCTGAGGAAGAAGGGGCTCGACCCGGCGCTGGCGCCGCCCGAGGCCCGCCGGACCGCTTGGGAAGAGGCCAACAAGGTCACGCAGCCCGAGCACGAGCGCGTCGTGAAGCTCGGGGGGCTCCACATCATCGGCACGGAGCGTCACGAGTCCCGGCGAATCGACAACCAGCTGCGGGGCCGATCGGGGCGCCAGGGCGACCCGGGCTCGTCCCGCTTCTACCTGTCCCTCGAGGACGACCTCCTCCGGATCTTCGGCTCCGAGCGCATCCAGCGCATCATGGAGCGGCTGGGGATGGAGGAAGGCGAGCCCATCGAGCACAGGCTGGTCACGCGGGCCATCGGCACCGCTCAGAAGCGCGTCGAGACGCGCAACTTCGAGATCCGCAAGCATCTCCTCGAGTACGACGACGTCATGAACAAGCAGCGAGAGATCGTCTACGGCCTCCGCCGCGACATCCTCGAAGGCGAGAGCCAGGAGGACCGGATCCTCGAGTGGACAGGGGAGGTCGAGGAAGGCATCACCGAGCGGTTCGCGCCCCGCGACGCCCATGTTGACGACTGGGACCTCGCGGGCCTCAACGAAGCGCTCTACCGCCAGTTCGACCTGCGCCTGGCCGGCGAGAGGACTGAGGGCGCGGTGGACGCCGGGTCGGCCGAGGCCCTCATCGCGGTGGTCCAGGAGGCCCTGGAGGCGCTGTACCGGGAGCGCGAGCGGCAGGTGGGACCTGAACTCCTGCACCGGCTCGAGCGCTGGATCATGCTGGGACTGCGCTGGGAGGACGGTGAGTTCCGCGGGATCGACCAGCTGTGGAAAGACCATCTGCTGAACATGGACCACCTCAAAGAGGGGATCGGCTTACGAGGCTACGGCCAGCGTGACCCGCTGACCGAGTACAAGAAGGAAGCCTTCGACATGTTCCAGGAGATGATGGACCACCTGAAGGAGGTCGTGCTCGAACAGCTTTTCAAGGTCCGGATCGGCAGCGCGGATCTTGCCCCCATACCCGGCCCGGCGCCGGCTGCAGTCCGGGTGCCCGGGTGGCGCGAGATCCACGGCACCAACGGGGAAGCCGCCCCCAGCGAGCCCCGCATGCTGGCCGGGGTCAAGGTCGGGCGCAACGACCCGTGTCCATGCGGGTCGGGCAAGAAATACAAAAAGTGCTGCCTTCTCAAAAGCGTGTGACCTGAACGCGCCGCCCCGCATCTGGTGCTCCAGCTGTCCCCAACCCCCTCATATGGGGTTTTCCCTTGTGCATCCCGCCCCGGCCGTGTTATCTGTGAGTGCCGGAGTCCGGCGACCGTATGCGCCTCGAACAGATCGTCATACAGGGCTTCAAGTCCTTCGCCGAGAAGACGGAGGTCCAGGTCTTTCCCGGTGTGACGTGCATCGTCGGCCCAAACGGCTGCGGCAAGTCCAACGTCGCCGACGCCGTGAGGTGGGCGCTCGGCGAGCAGAGCCCGAAGATCCTGCGCGGCCACAAGATGGAGGACGTGATCTTCCACGGTTCCTCCTCGCGCAAGGCCGTGGGGCTTGCCGAAGTTGCCCTCATCTTCAATAACGACGGTGGGCTCAACGTGCCGTGGAGCGAAGTCGGCCTGGCCCGCCGGCTCTACCGAACCGGCGAGAGCGAGTACCTTCTCAACAAGGGTCTCTGCCGCCTCCGCGACATTCAGGATCTCTTCGCCGGAACCGGCGTCAACCCCAAGGCCTACGCTCTCATGGACCAGGACCGGCTCAATCACGTCTTGACGGCCAAGCCCTGGGAGCGGCGGATCTTCATCGAGGAGGCGGCCGGCGTCGCGCGTTACAAGCAGCAGCGAGCCGAGACCCAGGGCAAGCTCGCCGCTACCCGCCAGAACCTGCAGCGCGTCCGCGACGTCATGGACGAGGTCAAGCGACAGGTCATCTCGCTCGAGCGCCAAGCGAAGAAGGCGCAGCAGTACAAGGCGCTCCACCAGGAGAGGCAGGCCCTCGACCTGGCCATGCTGGCGGCCGACTACGCCGGGCTGACGGCTGCGCATGAGGCGCTCGTCCAGGAGGGCGCCAGGCTCCGCCGGGAGGAGGACGAGCGGCGGGTGGCCATCGCCCGGATCGAGGCCCGCGAGGCGACGCTGCGCGCTGCGATACAGGAGAGCGAGTACCGGCTGGCGGATCTCAGGCAGTCGGCGCAGAAGTTCCAGGGCGAGCTCGAGCGACTGCTGGAGCGCCGCGAGCAGATGGGCGCGCAGGTCCGCGAGATGGGGGAGGAGGAGCTGCGGCTCGGCGAGGAGATCCGCTCCCTCACCGAGCGCCGCGCCGAAGTTGGCGCCAAGCTCCAAGATGCGATCCGAGCCTTGGGAGACGCGCGGGAGCGCTTCGCCGGGCTGGACCGGCAGGTCAAGGAGATCGAAGCGGATCTGGAGCTGCGGCGGGCCGACCTCGGCAGGCGCCGGGAGGCTGTCGAGGCGCTGCGTCTCGAGCAGATCCGGGTGGCCGGGGACCGCGTCGAGCTGACGCGCTTTGCGGGTGAGCTGCGGGAGCGCGGCGCCCAGATCGAGCGGCGGCGCGAGCGGCTCGAGGCGGAAACGAGGTCGGCCCGGGGCGAGGCCGACTCGCTGGCGGCGGCGCGCCGTCACCTGGAGCAGACCTTCGAGCAGACAGGAGTCCAGCTCTCCCTGCTGACCGGGGAGAGGGAGCAGGTCGAGCAGGAGCTCGTCCGGCAGGGAGCTATGCGCGTTCAGGCGCAGGAGTCGCTGGCGGCGCTCCGGGTGGCCATTGTTGCGAAAGAGTCCGCCAGGGAGGCGCTGGGTCGGCTCGAGCGCGAGCGCGAAGGCTACGGCGCCGGGGTGCGCTCGCTGTTCTCGCCGCAGGCGGCTTCGTCCGTTGCCGGCGTGGTGGGCACCGTGGCGGACCTGCTCGAGGTCCCGCCGGGTCTCGAGCCGGCGGTTGAGGCGGTGCTCGGCGACCGCCTCCAGTGGGTGATTGTCGAGCGCTTCGAGCATGCGCGGGCGGCGCTGACCTATCTCGAGCGCGAGGGCGCGGGCGCGGCGACGCTCCTTGCCGTCGAGACGCTCGCTCCCGCACGCAGCGCCGACGAAGGGCGCGGCGACGACAAGGACGTCACCTGGGCGGATCGCCTGGTCGGCGGGCCGCGGCCCGAGCTGGTACGACACCTGCTCGGGGGCGTCGGCGTCGTCGGGCACCTCGACCTGGCCGAGGCGCTGTGGCGGCGCGACGGGGCCGTAGCGACGTATGTCACGCGGGCCGGCGAGGTGCTCGCCCCGACCGGGGCGCTGACGGGAGGCCGTCGGCACAACGAACGGCAGGCCAATGACCATTCTCTTCTCGGAAGGAAGCGAGCGCTGCGACAGCTGTCGGAGGAGATGGGCGAGCTCGCCCTCCAGGCGGAGGGGGCCCAGCGCCGGTTCCATGCGCTGGACCGTGAGGTCGAGTCGCTACGGGGTCGCCAGGAGGTCTTACAGGTCTCCGTCCACGCTCAGGAGACGGCCCGGCTCAGCGGCGAGAAGGATATCGAGGCCGCGCGCCGCGAAGCCCTACGCGTGCTACGCCATCTCGAAACTCTCCAGGCCGAGGGACGCCAGCTCTCGGGCGAGGCGACGACGGCGGCGGGCGAGATCGAGGCCCTGGACGGGCGGCTGGCTGAGGTGACGACCCGTGAGGCGGCCATCGAGCGGGAGATGACGGCGCTGCGGCAGAGCCTCGAGGCCGACCAGGCGGGCGAGGCGTCCATCGTAGTTGCCGCGACGTCCTGTCGTGTCAACCTTGCCACCGTTCTCGAGCGCGTCGAGGCGCTCGGACGCGAGATCGACAGCCTGAGCGAGCTTGAGATCGAGTTTGGGGCGCGTCTCGATGAAGCCGGGATCCGGCGCGCCCAGATTCTCGACCGGCGCCGGGACCTGACGCGGGAGCAGGGCCGGACCGACGAGCGGGCGCGCGAAGTCGGGGCGGAGCGCGACCGCAAGGAGCGGGATGTCGCCGTGCTCGCGGAGGAGCATAGCCAGCGGTTAGACCTGAGGCAAACGGCCGAGACCGAGCTCCGTGAGGCGCAGCGGGGGGTCGACGGATTGGTCTCGCGGATTCACGAGTTGGACCTGAAGGAGACGGAAGGGCGCGTCCGCCGCGAGGAGCTCCTCCAGGAGGCCGGGCGCCGCCACGCTGTCGACGGGGCGGAGACGCTCCGCGCCGCTCACGATCCGGCTCAGGACCTCGAAGCCGGTAAGATCCGCTACGAGGAGCTCGGCGTCAAGCTCGAAGGAATGGGGCCCGTCAATCTCGTGGCGGACGACGAGTACCGGGAGCTCCAGGAGCGGCTCGAGTTCCTTCGAAGCCAGCACGACGACCTGGCGCAGTCCATGAAGGATCTCGATCGGGCGCTCCGCGGCATGACGCGGACGGCGCAGGAGCGCTTCCAGGAGGCCTTCGAGGAGATCAACCGGCATTTCGGCGAGATCTTCCAGCGGCTATTCGAAGGCGGACGGGCCGAGTTGCGCATGGTGCCGCCGGAGGAAGGCGAGGACGACCCGCTGGAGCTGGGCGTCGAGCTCATGGCCCAGCCGCGGGGCAAGCGGCTCCAGGCGGTGACGCTGATGTCGGGCGGGGAGCGGGCGCTCACCGGCCTCGCCCTCCTGTTCGCGATCTTCTACTACCGGCCGAGCCCCTTCTGCGTGCTCGACGAGGTCGACGCGCCGCTCGACGACGCCAACATCCACCGATTCATCAGGGTGCTGCGGGAACTCTGCTCCCAGACCCAGTTCCTCGTCATCACGCACAATCGCAAGACCATGGAAGCCGCCGATGTGCTCTACGGCGTTACCATGCAGGAGCCGGGGCTCTCCCGGCTCGTTTCCGTCAAGTTAGCCGAAGCCTAACACCGCCCCCGCTTTGACTCTTTGGCCGCCGGGGGCGTAGACTGCCCGGGAGGTGTCATGAGCTCTCTGGGAATTTGTCTGCGCGAGCTTCGCGAGGTCAAGGGTGCGTCGCTCGACGACATCGCGCGCTCCACTCGGATCGGGCGAGGGTACCTCGAAGCCCTAGAGTCAAACAGCTTGGGTGAGCTGCCTTCGCCGGTTTTCGTCAAGGGTTTCATCCGGGCATACTGCGAGTTCCTCGAAGCCTCACCCGACGAGGCGCTGGGCCTCTACCGCGCGGAGACCGGGGAGACCGTGAAGCCTGAGCGACTCCACAGCGTTATGCATGCTCCACCGTCCCGCGGCGTCGGGCCGCTCATGGTCAGCCTCGTCCTCTTCATCGCGCTCGGCGCGAGCCTGTTCGCGCTTCGGGGCGGGCTCAAGAGCTCTCCGCGCCCGGCACCGGGCGTGTCGACGTCCGCGCGCGGCAACCCCGAGAGCAAACCCTCGTCGACGCCCACCCCCGTCACACCCTCGACCGCCGTGCCCGTACAGGCGGCCCCCGCTCCGGCGGAGGAGCCAGGGCCCGCAGGGCAACGGCTCCTGATCCGCGCCGTGGAGCCCACATGGATACGCGTGCAGGTGGATGAGGGGCAGGTGGCGGAAGAGCTCATGCAGGTGGGCGCGGTCCGCCAATGGACGGCCACGCGGAGGTTCGTCCTCACCGTGGGCAATGCGGGCGGCATCGAGGTCGACCTCAACGGGCGGCGGATTCCGGCGCTGGGAGCCAGGGGCGCGGTCATCCAGAGACTGGTTCTGCCGGCGGAAGCCCAGGGGGCGGGATCGTAGTGGGCTTCCTCGGCGCCTTGGCCGATCGTCTGAAGCAGGGGATCGAGCGCTCGCGCCAGGCGCTCGGCCAGGGGCTCGACGGCCTGCTCCCACCCGGCAGGGTGGTCGACGAGGGAATGCTCGAGGATCTCGAGGAGGTGCTGGTCGCCTCCGACCTCGG
Source organism: Candidatus Rokuibacteriota bacterium (assembly GCA_016179165.1). Lineage (GTDB taxonomy): Bacteria > Methylomirabilota > Methylomirabilia > Rokubacteriales > CSP1-6 > AR37. Next base: position 6,607 of record JACORX010000108.1, read on the forward strand.
GGTCCGTGAGGCGGCCGAGTTCGTGTCGCGTGTGCGGGCCGAGGCCAAGCGCACGGTGGCGCTGTCGGGGCAGGACGTGCGCGCGCTCCTGCGAAGATTTCTCGAGGAGGCCCTGGCGGGTGCTGCGGCGCCGCTGAACCTGGACGGAGCGCCGAGCGTCATCCTGATGCTGGGGGTCAACGGCGCGGGCAAAACGACGTCCACGGGTAAGCTCGCGGCCCTGCTCCGCGCGTCGGGCAAGAGCGTCCTGCTTGCCGCAGCCGACACCTTTAGGGCGGCGGCGGTGGAACAGCTCGAGGTGTGGGGGCGCCGGGCGGGTGCTGCGGTCATCCGTCAGGGCGCGGGCGCCGACCCGGCGGCCGTAGTCTTCGACGCCGTGAAGGCCGCAGCGGCTCGCGGCGTGGACGTGCTCCTCGTGGACACCGCCGGCCGCCTCCATACGAAGTCGAACCTGATGGACGAGCTCGCCAAGCTCAGAAAGGTCGTCGCCCGGCAGCTGCCGGGGGCGCCGCACGAGTGCCTGATGGTTCTGGAGGCTTCGACCGGGCAGAACGCTTTGGCGCAGGCCAGGCTCTTCCACGAGACGGTGGGGCTGACCGGGCTCGTGCTGACGAAGCTCGACGGCACAGCCAAGGGCGGCATAGTGGTGCGCATCTACCGCGAGCTCGGCGTGCCGATAAAACTCATAGGAGTGGGGGAGCAGGTGGAGGACCTCCAGCCCTTCGATCCGAAGGCGTTCGTGGACAGCCTGCTCTCCCCATGAACACGGACGCCGCGCTCAGACCCGAAGACTTCCGTTGGATGGGGCGCGCTCTTGAGCTCGCCGGGCGCGGCGCGGGCATGACCTCTCCCAATCCCGTCGTGGGCGCTGTGCTCGTGGTGGCGGGCCGCGCTGTCGGGGAAGGCTTCCACGCCCGCGCAGGTGCGGCCCACGCCGAGGCGGAGGCGCTCGGGCAGGCGGGCGCAGCGGCGCGCGGCGCGACGCTCTACGTCACGCTGGAGCCCTGCACCCACACGGGCCGGACCGCGCCGTGTGTCGACGCAATTACGACCGCCGGTGTGAAGCGCGTCGTCGTGGCGATTTCGGATCCAAATCCCCGGGTATCGGGTGGTGGAGCCGCCGCGCTGTCCCGGGCCGGCGTCGATGTGATGGTCGGCTGCCGCGAGCGTGAGGCGACCGCCCTCAACCGCGTCTTTCTCATCGCGGCTCGGCGCGGCCGGCCTCACGCCACCCTCAAGTGGGCCGCGACGCTGGACGGCGCGACCGCCGACGCTCGGCGAGCGTCCCGCTGGATCACGGGACCCGAGGCGCGGACGGAAGGGCACCGTATGAGGAGCCGAGCGGATGCCGTCGTCGTCGGGATAGAGACTGCCCTGGCCGACGATCCCGGCCTCGACGTGCGGCTGGGTTATCCCTGGCCGCGCGAGCCCTTCCGTGTCGTCGTCGACAGCCGAGCGCGTCTCCCGGTCTCGGCGCGCCTCATCGGGGCGGGCAAGCCCGCGCGCGCGCTCGTCGCAATCACGGACGCCGCCGACCCGGAGCGCCTGGAGAACCTCGAGACGCGAGGGGTCACGGTGCTCAGGTGCAAGTCGCACGAGGGTCGTGTTGACGTGAGCGACCTCGTGTCCCGGCTCGGCGCCCTCGACGTAGGCGGGATCCTCGTGGAAGGGGGCGGCACGCTCGCCTGGGCCTTCCTCGAGGCCGGGCTCGTGGACCGCGTCGTCGCCTTCACGGCTCCCAAGCTCCTCGGGGGCGCGTCTGCGGCCAGGGCTCTCGAGGGCACCGGTCTGCGCCTGCCTGAGGCGATTCGGCTCGAGGGCATCTGTGTCCGCCCTATCGGGACGGATTGGATGATGGAGGCGGACGTCGTGCACCAGGGCGCCGAGGCCTGATGTGTTCACGGGCATCGTCGAGGAGACGGGCCGGGTTCTGCGCCGTGCCGGCGCCCGGCTGGTGGTGGGCGCGGGCGTGACGCTCGACGCCACGCAGCTGGGCTCGAGCCTCGCGGTCAACGGCGTCTGTCTGACGGCGGTGGAGCTGGGTGCCGACTCCGTCGGCTTCGACGTCGGGCCCGAGACCTTCGCCCGGAGCGCCCTCGGGGATCTCTCGCCCGGAGACGAGGTCAACCTCGAACGCCCCATGCGGCTCGACGGCTTCGTAGGGGGGCATCTGGTTCTTGGACACGTGGACGGCGTCGGGGTCGTTGAGGCGGTGGAGAGAGAGGCAGAGACAGCGCGGCTCAGAATAGAATGGCGGGATGAGGGGCTGGGCCCGCTCCTGATCCCGAAGGGCTCGGTCGCGCTGGACGGGGTCAGCCTGACTGTCGCGGTCTTGGGGGCGAGGGCTTTCGAGATCAATGTGATCCCGCATACACTGGAACGGACGACGCTGGGGGGTCTCCGGGCTGGCCGGCGGGTTAATCTCGAGATGGACGTGATCGGGAAGTACGTGCTGCGCGCCCTGAGCTTGAGAGAGGAGCGACGGTGACTACCGAGAGCAGGCGGGAGTTCGCAAGCATCGAGGAGGCGGTGGGAGACATCCGCGCCGGGCGGATCATCGTGGTGGTCGACGACGAGGACCGGGAGAACGAAGGCGACTTCCTCATGGCGGCCGACAAGGCCACGCCCGAGGCCGTCAACTTCATGATCGTGCACGGGCGGGGCCTCATGTGTATGCCCATGCTGGGCGAGCGGCTCGAGGAACTGCAGATTCCCATGATGGTCAACGACAACACCGCGCCGCTGGCGACCGCCTTTACGGTGAGCGTGGACGCGCGGCGCGGCGTCACCACCGGCATCTCGGCCTACGATCGCGCGGTCACCATCCGCACACTCGTCAATTCCCTGTCGCGCCCCGACGATCTGACGCGCCCCGGACACATCTTCCCGCTTCGGGCGATGCCGGGCGGGGTTCTGCGGCGGGCGGGGCACACCGAGGCGGCGATCGACCTGGCGCGGCTTGCCGGCTGCGCGCCGGCCGGCGTCATCTGCGAGGTGCTCAACGACGAGGGCGGCATGGCGCGGGTGCAGGACCTGCTCTCCCTGGCGAAGCGCCACGGGCTCAAGTGCATCACGATCAAGGACCTCATCGAGTACCGCATCCAGAAGGAGAAGCTGGTCCGGCGGGCGGCGACCACCCAGCTACCGACCGAGTACGGCGAGTTCACCTGCATCGCCTACGAGACCACGGTGGATGACCGCCTCCCGCTGGCCCTCGTCATGGGCGACGTGCGCACCGATGACCCCGTGCTGGTGCGCGTTCACTCGGAGTGCCTGACGGCCGACGTGTTCGGC
>JACORX010000109.1 GCA_016179165.1 Candidatus Rokuibacteriota bacterium
GGGTGGACCTGGTCGAGAACCGCTACGTCGGGATGAAGTCGCGCGGCGTCTACGAGACGCCAGGCGGGACCATCCTGCACGCGGCCCACCGCGCCCTCGAGTCGATAACCCTCGATCGCGAGCTCTCGCACCTGCGCGATTCCCTCGTGCCGCGCTACGCCGAGATGATCTACTACGGCTTCTGGTTCGCTCCCGAGCGCGAGGCTCTCCAGGGACTGATGGACAGCACGCAGACAGACGTCACCGGCACCGTCAAGCTCAAGCTCTACAAGGGCACGGCGACCGTCGCCGGTCGCCGGTCACCTCGCTCGCTCTATCGCGGGGACTTCGTCACGTTCGAGGCCGACCGCGTGTACCGCCAGCAGGACGCCGAGGGATTCATCAACCTCAGCGCGCTCCGCCTCAAGATCCGCGCCCTCCGCGACCGCAGCCGGTAGGCCGCCCCTGCCATGCACGTGCACGTAGCGCTGACACCGGGGGAGTTCCCCGATTTGGTACTCGGCGGCCGAGCGGCCCTCGTCGTGGACGTGCTCCGCGCCACGAGCATGGTCGTCGCGGCCTTCGACGCGGGTTGCGCGCGCGTGATCCCCGTGGAGGGCGCCGCCGAGGCGCGCGAGCGGTCCCGGACGCTCCTTCCCGAGGTCGTCCTGATGGCCGGCGAGCGCGGCGGAGACCGGATCGAAGGCTTCGACCTCGGCAACTCACCGCTCGACTGCACTCCCGAGAGCGTCGGCGGGCGCAGCGTCCTCTTGACCACGACGAACGGCACGGCCGCCATGCTCAAAGCCTCCGAGGCCGACGCCGCAGCTGTCGCCGCGCTGACCAATGTCGCGGCGGCGGTGCGCTGGGCAGTCTCGACGGGGAGAGACCTGACGATGCTCTGCGCGGGCGACAGGGGAGGCTTCTCCCTCGAAGACGCCGTCTGCGCGGGCCTCCTGGCCGAAGGTATCGGCCGGGCGGCGACCGGGGCGACGCTGAGCGACGCCGCCCAGGCGGCCCGCTGCCTGGGGATCCTTTACGGCAGGCACCTCGACAGGCTGCGGCGAGACTCCGGCTGGGCGCGCCACCTCGAGGCCCGCAGCCGCGGGGCGGACCTCGACTGCTGTCTGCGGCTCGATGCGTCGGCCGTCGTGCCGGTACTGGTGAACGGGGAGATCACGGCCGGGCTCGGTGCCTTGACTTGGCCCGCAGGCGCGGCCGATACTCGGCTGGGCCGCTCTGCGATCCCCGGTGCAAACCGATGAACCTTCCCATCGCGCTGACGCTGGTACGGATCGTCCTGGTCCCGCTCATCATCGTCTTCGTAATCTCGTCCGACCGCCTCTGGGTCCTGATCGCCGCCGTCATCTTCGTCACCGCCTCGCTCACCGACTGGCTCGACGGGCGCATGGCGCGGCGCCGGAACCAGGTGACGCAGTTCGGGACCCTGCTCGACCCGGTGGCGGACAAGCTGCTCGTGGCCGCCGCGCTCGTCGCGCTGGTGCAGGTGGAGATGATCGGCGCCTGGGTCGCCATGGTCATCATCGGCCGCGAGCTGGCCGTGACGGGGCTCCGCGGCGTCGCGCTCTCCATGGGCGTGGTGGTGCCCGCCTCTAAGTTCGGCAAGCTCAAGACCGTCTCCCAGTACATCGCGATCACGATCCTCATTCTCGAGCGCGGGGTGCCACCCGAGTACGTGGTGCCCTTCCACCTCCTCTCGGAGGTCGCCCTGTGGGGCGCCCTGGCGCTGACGGTCGCGTCGGGCGCCGACTACTTCTACCGGTTCTTCCTCAAGGCGGGGTCGCGCGCGATCATCAAGGACCAGGAACGCTGGCCGTGAGGGCGCTGGGCCTCGTCGTCGTGTATCTCATCGGCTCGATCCCTGTCGGATTCCTTGTCGCCCGCGCCGCGGGAGGCTTCGACATCCGGGGCAAGGGCAGCGGCACAATCGGTGCCACCAACGTCCTCCGGACTCTCGGCGCCGTCCCCGCGGTGCTGACGTTGCTCGGCGATGTCGCAAAGGGTTTTGTTGCCGTCAGAGCGGCGGAAGTGATCGGGCCCGAGCCCATGTGGGGCGCCGCGGGGGCGGTGCTCGCCGTGGTGGGCAACTGCTGGCCGGTCTTTTTGCGCTTCCGGGGAGGCAAGGGTGTGGCCACGGCAGTTGGGGCCTTCCTCTCGCTGACTCCGAGAGCCGTCCTGCTCGCGATGGTCGTGTGGATCGTCCTCACGGCGGCCTTCCGCTACGTGTCGCTCGCCTCCATCCTGGGGTGCGTAGGCCTGGCGATCGGCGCGTGGCTCTTCGGCTATACGCCGATCCACGCGGCGGCGGCGGCGTGCGTCACCGTGCTCATCGTATGGCGCCACCACGACAACGTGAAGCGGCTCCTGTCGGGCACGGAGCGCCGGCTCGGGGAGCGGGCGACTGGCTGATGACAAGTCTTGGCGGATGACAAGCCTCGGCGCATGACAACCTGGGGCGCATGACATCCCGCGGCGGCGCGGTGGCGGTCATCGGCGCGGGGAGCTGGGGGACGACCCTGGCGGTCCAGCTCGGCCGGAGCGGCATGGCGGTGCGGCTCTGGGCTCGTGACCCGGCGCTGGCCCGGGCGATCGGCGCCGCGCGCGAGAATCGGCGCTACCTCCCCGACGTCCCCCTTCCAGGGAGCGTGGTCGTCGGCGCCGACCACGTCGAGGCGCTCGCCGGCAGCGACCTGATAATCCTCGCGGTGCCGTCGCACTTTCTGCGCGGAGTCCTGCAGCCGATGGCAGCCGCGGTCCCCGGCGGGGCGGTGCTGCTGTCCGCGACCAAGGGTCTCGAGCCCTCGAGCGCGCTCCGCATGTCCGAGCTTCTCGCTCAGGTCGTTCCCGGCCACGCCGTCGCGGCGCTCTCGGGCCCGTCCTTCGCGCGCGAGGTGGCGCTGGGCAAGCCTACCGCCCTCGTGGTGGCCTCGACGGATGCGGGCGTCGCGCGGAGCCTCCAGGAGCGACTGAGCGCTCCCGCCTTCCGGCTCTACACGAACCGCGACGTCGTCGGGGTCGAGATCGGGGGCGCGCTGAAAAACGTGATGGCGATCGCCACCGGGCTCTCCGACGGGCTCGGGCTCGGCGAGAACGCGCGTGCGGCGCTCATCACCCGCGGCTTGGCCGAGATGGGGCGCCTGGCGGTCCGTCTCGGAAGCCGGCCCGCGACTCTTGCGGGGCTGGCCGGGCTCGGCGACCTCGTGTTGACCTGCACGGGCACGCAGAGCCGCAACCACAGGCTCGGCCTGGCCGTCGCGAAAGGCCAAGCCCTGGCCCAGGCGGAAGCGTCCACTCCCATGGTCGCCGAGGGCGTGCGCACCGTCGGCTCAGCCCGGATGTTGGCCGGGCGGGCGGGGGTGAGCATGCCGATCTGCGACGAGGTCTCCGCCGTGCTCTTCGAGGGCAAGCCCGTGAAGGAGGCGCTGGCCTCGCTCCTGGCCCGGGAGCCGCGCCCCGAAGAGGAGCAGGCGAGCTGTGCCTGAGCTGAGGCGCGATCCCGTCGTCGGCCGATGGGTGATCATCTCGACCGAGCGATCGAGGCGGCCCTCCGACTTCGCCTCCGCGCCGGTCCATCCAAAGGGGACCGGTCCCTGCGTCTTCTGCCCCGGCCAGGAGTCGCGCACGCCCGAGGAGGTCCTCGCCGTGCGCGAGCCGGCCGGCCCGCCCAATGGCCCCGGATGGGCGGTCCGCGTGGTGCCCAACAAGTTCCCGGCGCTCAGGATAGAGGGAGATCTCGAGCCCGCGGGCGAGGGCGTCTACGATCGGATGAACGGGATCGGGGCCCACGAGGTTATCATCGAAACTCCTGACCACGGCGCCTCGCTGGCCGGACTGCCTGAGACCCAGGTCGTCGCCGTGCTCGAGACGTGGCGTCGGCGCATGGTCGACCTCCAGAAGGACGCGCGCTTCGAGTACGTCAGCGTCTTCAAGAACCACGGCGAGGCCGCCGGCGCCTCGCTCGAGCACCCGCACTCCCAGCTCATCGCCACGCCCATCGTCCCCATGATGGTCGAGCAGGAGCTGCAGGGGGCGCTTCGCTACTTCCGCATGAAGAAGCGCTGTATCTGGTGCGACATCATCCGCCAGGAAATGCACAGTAACGCGCGAGGGCGCGGCCGGCTCATCCTGGGCGAGGGGGGCTTCGTGGCGCTCTGCCCGTACGCCCCCCGGTTCCCCTTCGAGACCTGGATACTGCCCGAGGGCCACCGTTCGAGCTACGAGGACGCCGAGGGAGTGGACTTCGGGGCCCTGGCGAGGCTCTTGGGCGAGGTCCTGAGGCGGATGAACCAGGTACTGGGGGATCCGGCCTGGAACCTGAGCCTCCACTCGGCCCCGATGAAAATCCCGGCCCTCGACCACTTTCACTGGCACCTCGAAATCATCCCGAAATTGACGAAGGTGGCGGGTTTCGAGTGGGGCACCGGCTTCTTCATCAATCCGACGCCCCCCGAGACGGCCGCCCGGTATCTCCGGGCGGGACTTCCGACAGGGACCACCGACAGGGACCTAAGTTGACACCCCCTAAGGTGTTTGTTACACTCCGTCAGGCTTTTGGAAGAGGCGATTTCGTGCGGGAATAGCTCAGTGGTA
>JACORX010000119.1 GCA_016179165.1 Candidatus Rokuibacteriota bacterium
CCTCACCGCGCTGGAAAATGTGATGCTGCCAATGGAGTTCAACGGCGTGCCGGCCGAGGAGCGTCGCCGGCGTGCCCGGACGCTGCTCGAGCGGGTCGGGCTCGCCCAGCGGCTCGATCACCGCCCTCGGGAACTGTCGGGCGGCGAGCAGCAGCGGGGCGCAATCGCCCGCGCCCTGGCGAATGACCCGCCGCTGATCCTCGCCGATGAGCCCACGGGCAACCTCGACTCGAAGACAGGCCATCTCATCTACGAGCTGCTGAAGGAGATCGCGGCTGAGCGCACCGTCGTGGTCGTGACCCATGCCGAGCCCCTGGCCCAGATGGCGGATCGGGTCATCCACATCAGGGACGGCCGGCTGGAGCCGTTGAAGCCGGCGAGCCGCCGGTGACGTGCCGATGGTTCGAGCAGATCTCATGACAGAGGCTTTGACGAGGCAAACGACCCTGGCGAAGGAGGGTCCGTGACGATGCGACTGACTTGGGCTACGCTACTGGCGTCAATCCTGATGTGGAGCCTCGCCGGCCCCGCGCTCGCCGCTGACGCGCGGATCGAAGGCGTCGTGACCTCCACGAAGCTCACGACATGCGAGTTCAAGCCGGGGACGTGCGAAGGCAGCCTCGTGCTCGAGCGAAAGGAGAGCGGCAAGCCGAGCGAGGTGACGATCAAAGTCCCGAAGGGCACGGTGATCACGAAAGGCAGCGATCATCTGTTCCTGCCGGGGCTGAAGGGCAACGCCGTCGCTGTGACCTACACGGAGGAGAGAGGCGAGAAGGTCGCGAAGGCGATCGAGGTCAAGGCGGCGACGCCATGACCGCAAGATGGATGCTGGCCTCGGCTGGTGCTCTGGCGGTCGTGTGGGGCTGGTTCTCTCCGCGGGCCCGCAGCTCGGAGCCGGGAATACGGCCGCGACCGTCGTCGAGCACGCCGGGACGGAGGGGCCGGACAAGACGCTTGACTCTCTCCTATAGGGGAGGCTTTACCCTCATGGGCAAGAGAACAGGGCCGCGGGGGTCCGCCGGCCCACAAGGGAGGATCGAAGATGAAGACCGACGAGGCGAAGGCCCGCGTCACTCCAAAGAGTCTGTTGCCCCTCATCCGCGACACCGGATCCGAGTGCGGTGACGGTACGTGCGGCTGCGGCTGCGGGTTACCGCTCACGAAGAACGGGATCTGCACCTGCGGCTGTGGGCGGCCCGACAAGCACTAGCTCTGCGGCTTCACGCCGGCTCACGATCGGCACGGTCGCTCAACGCTCCGGGTTCAGCGTCCAGAGCCTCCGGTTCTACGAGCGCCGGGGCCTTCTGACACCGTCCGGGCGCTGGACTTGACCCGTTTCCGTCGCCACAGCCTTGGAGAGGCTGCCGGGAGTCACGCGGGCGGACGTGAGCCTGGAGAGGGCCCGGGCGCGCGTCGAGTTCGACGACACGAGGACATCGCCCGAGAAGCTGGTGGCGGCGATCGATCGGCTCGGCTTCAAGGCGAGGCTCCTCACCGTCGAGGCGCCGTCCGCCGGGCGCGACAGGTGATGGTCCGCCCCCTGGCCGGAGGCGATCGTCGTCAGGGAGGAGAGCGTCTTCCTCTTGGCGGAGAGCCTGCGAAATGGCCATCCGGGTATAGGCGGGACCAGGAACGCTTGTGACGACCGGCGTGCGGCTTCTCATCATCGCGCTGCCGGCGTATTTCGTCTGGGAGATGCTCCAGGCTCCGGCCTTCACGGGCATGCCCCAGGGCTGGTGGGCGGCGACGGCCGTGTGCGCGCTGGCAACCGTGGGCGACGGCGTGATCGTGCTGGCGGTGTTCGCCATCGGCGCGGGACTGTACCGGGACTGGCGCTGGTTCGCGCCGCCCAGACCAGGACGATTCGCCATCGTCGTGCTGGCCGGAGTCATCGTGCACGTGGCGATCGAGTGGGTCATGGTCCATCGCCTGGGACGCTGGGGCTACCAGCCGGGGCATCCGATCGTGCCGCTTCTCGGCATCGGTGTCGTGCCTCTCCTCCAGCCGCTCGGGGTGTTGCCGCTCGTGTTCTGGGCGCTGGCCCGCACCGAACCGCGTGGTAGGGTGGCTGCGGCAGGGCCTCGGAGAGCGATCGAATGAATTGCGCCTCCGCAAGGACTGGCATATAGTGATGCCATGGGTCGTGTCGTGAGACCGGTCCGGTTCCAGATACGCGCGATCGCCGTGATCCTCCTGGCGTTGACCGCCTTGGCGTGCGTCGCCACTGTCGCGCACGCCGGCATGGGCGTGATGCCCGGGCAGGATTGCATCGGGCCCGCCTGCGCGCAGCAGATCACCTGCACTCGCACCGACAAGGCCCCCGCGCCGTCGTCGAGGCAGCTCGCCGGCCCGCTCGCAACAGCCGTTTCCCCCGCGATCGAGGTGGCGCTGCCGCAGAGCCGGGCGATGACCCCGGCACCGACCTTGGCCGCGCCCGACCGACGGCCCGCCAGCCCGCTCGCTCCGCGTTCGCCGCCCGCCGCCTGACCTCCGCCTCGTCCCGCTAAGAACCTAAACCCGACAGGCACACGTCGCATTCGTCTCGGGACCAGCGTCCCCGGATGAGGAGCGGCGTGATGGAGGATCTCGATGAACAAGGCGATGACACGCGCATTGATTGGCACTTGGGCACCGCTATTGCTGGCAACGGGGGCGGTCGCCGATGAGAAGACGCCTGACGTACGACCAGCCGACCCGATGGCCTCGTGCGCCCAGATGATGCAGGACACCGGGGTCACGGAGGAGGGGAAGAAGGCGATGAAGGAGTTCATGCAGTCCCCCCGCGCGCCTGAAGCGATGGACAACATGATGGCAATGGCGCGCCGGATGGGCAGCGGCGACATGATGCTCGGCATGACCCGGATGATGGAGATGATGGGCTCGATGGGCGGCGGCATGATGGGTGGCAAGGGCGGCATGATGACGCCCGGTGCCCGCCAGCCGGCAAAGTGAGGTGGCGCCATGACGACGAGATCGATCGAGACGGCCACTCACTGCGCCTACTGCGGGGTCGACCTGGACCGGGCCGCCGAGGGCCCGAAACGGTTTGGGGTACTTTTCTGCAGCGATGCGCATGCGGACGCCTTCGTCCAGGAAGCGCGGGCCGCGAGAATCG
>JACORX010000036.1 GCA_016179165.1 Candidatus Rokuibacteriota bacterium
AGCATGCCCGACCCACGCACGAGGGCCTGGAGCCCCGACGCCCGGTAGAGGCGGAGCCCCCAGAGAAGCGGAGCCAGCCGCGCCGGGTACGGAAAGGTCTCGAGCGCCCAGCGCCTCGTCGTGTGGTCGCTCTGGGGCGAGCGAACGCCCTGCCGCGCCATCTGGCCACGGGTCGCCTCGAGGAGTTGTCCGAAGGGGACTCCCGAGGGACAGGCCGTCTCGCAGCCACGACAGCCGAGGCAGAGGTCGAGATGTCGCGCCAGGACGGGCGTGAGCCCGATCCGGCCCTCGGCCGCCGCGCGCATGAGGTAGATGCGCCCGCGCGGCGAGTCCATCTCCTGACCGAGCACGCGGTAGGTCGGGCACTGCGGAAGGCAGATACCGCAGTGAACGCAGGCTCTCAATCCCTCCATGGACGGCGCGTCGGTGGTGTCAAATGCGCTGGCCGCCGTCACCGTGCTCACAGGCCGCCCACGAAGCGCCCGGGGTTCAGGACCCCGCGCGGGTCGAACTCCGCCTTGAGCCGCCTCATCACGGCGAGCGCCGATTCCGGAATCGGTCCCCAGACGTCAGCGGCGGATTTCAGATACAGGGGCGCCCGCTCGACCGCGAGACTGCCGCCCTCGGCCGCAAGAGCCTCTCGAAGCGGCCCCACGATCTCCCCCGCCCACGTATCGGGAAGGGCACTGCCCTCGACTGCGGCGCGAAGAATCCCGTTGCCCGCCTCGCCCACGAGCGACACCGTCAGGCCGTGGCGGGCTGTCACTCGCTCCACCTCACCGGCCCAGAACGGCAGGCGGCGGATCTCGCTCGCGAGCTTCACCACGGTGGAGCCCGCGAGCGCGCCGCCCAACCGGGTCCAGAAGCCCTCGTCGAGCGCCGAGACGCGTGCGCCGAGCCGCGACGCCATCAAGCCGAGTAGGGCGCCCTGAGACGTTACCGCCTCGGCCACCGTGGCGACAGACACAGCCAGCGCCGCCTCGGCTCTCTCGCTCCCGACGTGCTCGAGCGCCGCGGCATTGAGCCACGCCAGGCGCTCGGGCTCGAGGCTGGACGCGAGGACGGCGGCGACCAGCGAGCCGGCGGCCTCGTGCGAGGTGAAGGAGAAGAGCCATGATCCGGAAGCGGGCTGGACGGGATGGAGCCTGAGCGTCGCCTCGACGATGACGCCGAGGGTGCCGAGCGACCCGGTCAAGAGCTTCGGGATGTCGTAGCCGGTCACCGACTTGACGACCTTGGAGCCGCCCCATGTCACGGTGCCGTCCGCCTGAACGAAGCGGGCTCCGAGCAGGAGGTCCCGCCCCGTGCCGTAGCGGAAGCGCCGCTGGCCGCTGGCATTCGTCGCGAGCACGCCGCCCACGGTGCGCGAGCCGCCGCCGTAGGGGTCCAGCGCCAGCATCTGCCCGTGCTTGCCCAGCTCGCGACCCAGCGTATCGAGCGTCACGCCGGCCTGCACCGTCGTCACCATATCGGCGGGGACGTACTCGAGAATGCCCGCCAGCCGCGAGAGGTCGAGAACCGCATCCAGCCGGGAGGGTGGCGCGCCGAGGTCAAGCGCCGAGCCGCCGCCCCGCGGGGCGACGGCCAGGCCTTCAGCGGATGCCAGGGCCAGCACCCGACTGACCTCGTCCAGCGAGCCCGGCCGAGCCAGCCAGCGCGGCGTCACGCCATCAACCGCCGCGGCTGCGAGCGGTGACGGGGCGGTGGTGAGATGCTCACCGCCGACGATGGCGGCGAAGGCGTCCCCGAGCGCCGGAGCCGAGACGGCCACGCTCAGACCCAGGCGCCGGCCGGAAGCCGGGGAGCGGAAGGCCGGAAGACTTCGCCGCAGGCCGGGTGCGACGGCAAGAGTTTCCCGGGGTTCATGATCCCGTCCGGATCGAAGACGCGCCTGAAGCGCGCCATGAAGTTGAGATCGGCGTCGCCGAACTGGAGCGGCATGCTCGAGGCCTTGTCGACTCCGACGCCGTGCTCGCCGGTGACGCTGCCGCCCATGGCCAGGCACGCGCGCAGGAGCTCGTCGTTGGCCTCCTTGGCCCGCTCGAGCTCGCCGGGCTCGAGGTCGTTGTAGAGGATCATCGGGTGTAGGTTGCCGTCGCCCGCGTGGAAGACGTTGGCGATGACGAGGCGGTGTCGCGCGCCGATGGCCTGGACTTCTCGCATGATTTCAGGCAAACGCGAGCGCGGCACCACGGCGTCCTGCAGGATCCAGCTCGGCGACATGCGCCCGACCACGCCGGCGGCCTCCTTGCGCCCCTTCCAGAGCAGCGCCCGCTCGGCCTCGTCCTGGGCGACCCGGATCTCGAGCGCGGCGTGGTCCCGGCAGATCCGCACGATGCGCTCCGCCTGGGCCTCGATCTCCGCCGCGGGGCCGTCGAGCTCGATGAGCAGCACGGCGCCCGCGCCCTTGGGATAGCCCGCGCCGACGCCCTCGTTGATGGCGCGGACGAAGGTCTCGTCGATCATCTCGAGCGCCGCCGGGATGATGCCCGCCGCCACGATGGCCGAGACCGACTCCGACGCGTCGTCGATGGCGGAGAAGGACGCGAGCAGGGTCTTCACGGCGGCGGGCGCGTGGAGGAGCCGCACCGTGACCGCCGTCAGCAGGCCGAGCGTCCCTTCGCCGCCCACGAGCGCGCCCGTGAGGTCGTAGCCCGGGTGGTCGTGCGCCTTGCCGCCCACCGACAGGATCTCCCCCGCCCCCGTGACGACCTCGAGCCCCAGCACGTGGTTGACCGTGATCCCGTACTTGAGGCAGTGCGGACCGCCGGCGTTGGTCGAGGCATTGCCGCCGATGGAGGAGACCATCTGGCTGGATGGATCCGGGGCGAAGTAGTAACCGGCGTCACGGGTGGCCTGCGACAGCCACAGATTGATGAGCCCAGGCTGGACGGTGGCGCAGCGATTGGCGAAGTCCAGATCGAGGATACGGTTCATCCGGGTCAGCGACACCATGACGCCGCCGACGGGCGCCATCGCGCCCCCGATCAGCCCCGTGCCCGAGCCCCGCGGCACGAGGGCAACGTGCTCCCGGCGGCAGAGGCGCACCAGGAGGACAACCTGCTCCGTCGTCTCAGGCAGCACGACGACATCAGGCGCGCCCTTGTAAAAGGTGTGCATGTCAGCCTCGTACACCATCCGCCCCTCATGAGTGGCGACCACAGCCTGAGGGCCAACGATACGCTCAAGCTGACTTAGAAAGGCGGAACTCAGCGCCATGGGGGCCTCTGGGTACTACGTGCGGGGCGGCGAGAAGGGTCCAGATGCGAGGCGGCGCCCGAAGGCCGCAGGCGAGGCGTAGCCCTGCTACGTTGAGCCTGCGGCCGAGGGCGCCAACGAAGCAGATGGGCCCTTATCGGCGCCCCGCGGTTAACCTATTTTCCAGGTCTCACCCGAGACCAAGAGCTTCGCGACATCGCCTGGGCCGCGCTCCGAAATGGCCTTCTGCTCCTGCTGGACCACGATCTCTTCGTACGTGGTTTCGCCCTCGAGATTCAGGAGCACGCCCACGGGGACGGGGTATTCGGGCGCCCACAACTGGGCGAGCAGCATGGCGGTGGCACGGTCGGTGGCGTCGTGGATCCAGAGGGTGCCTTCCGCCGCGTCCTTGACCTTGACCACCGTGGGCTTGAGGCCCTCCAGCACGAGGCCGCGCCGGTCGTCGGCCGGCCCGAACGTGATGGGCCTGCCGTGCTCCAGCCGGCACTCGTAGAGGACCTTCGAGTCCTTGTCGTACACCACGTTCCACGCGAGATCGTTGTAGACGTTACAGTTCTGGAGGATCTCGACGAACGCCGCGCCCTTGTGGGTCGCGGCGAGCTTGAGCGTCTGCTCCATGTGCGCGATGTTGCGGTCCACGGTGCGGGCGACGAAGGTGGCGCCCGCCGCCAGCGCGAAGGCGCACGGGCTGACGGGACGGTCGGCCGAGCCCATGGGTGTGGACTTGGTCACCTTGCCCAGCTCGCTCGTCGGCGAGTACTGGCCTTTCGTCAGGCCGTAGATCTTGTTGTTGAAGAGCAGGATCGTCAGGTCCACGTTGCGCCTGAGGACGTGCAGCAGGTGGTTGCCGCCGATCGAGAGCCCGTCGCCATCGCCGGTGACGACGAAGACCTTGAGCTCGGGCCTCGCCAGCTTGAGCCCGGTGGCGATAGCCGGCGCCCGCCCGTGGATCGTGTGGAAGCCGTACGTGTTCATGTAGTACGGGAAGCGGCTCGAGCAGCCGATCCCCGAGATGAACACGATGTCCTCTTTCGGAACGCCGAGGGTCGGCATCGTCTTCTGCACCGCGCTCAGGATGGCGTAGTCCCCACAGCCCGGGCACCAGCGCACTTCCTGGTCGGACGCGAAATCCCTGGCGGCCAGCGGCGTCGCGGTCATCTGCTCTCCAGTCTGGCGCGGACCGCATCCACGATCTCGGTGCTCTTGAAGGGCTTGCCGGTCACCTTGTTGAGCCCCTCGGCGGGCATGAGGAAGGTGCTGCGCAGGATGGTGACGAGCTGGCCGGCGTTCATCTCCGGCACCAGGACGTGGTCGAAGCCCGCGAGCAGCTCGCCCAGGTTGCGCGGGAACGGGTTGAGGTAGCGCACGTGGATGTGCGCGACGGGCGCACCGTCGGCCACCAGCTCCTTCACCGCCTGGTGG
>JACORX010000098.1 GCA_016179165.1 Candidatus Rokuibacteriota bacterium
CCGTAGTTGATCATCACCTCCGGCCGGTACGGGAGGTCGAAGCGGCGCCAGAGGTCCTCCTGGTCGCTGGAGGCCATGGTCGTGCCGAACATGCCGAGCGGGAACAGCCCCCCGAGCCCCATCTGCTCGGGATGCCTTGGCTCGGGGATCGGGTAGGGCAGGTGCGGCGCCACCCAGGTGCCCGTGACCATGAGTCCGTCGGGCCCCGGCTTGGGCTCGTACCAAGGCTTGCCCGTCTCCGGATGGCCGTAGCAGACGGGGTTGAAGCCGAGCGCTCCACCCACCACGTCGGCGGCGCCGACGATCTGGTTGAGCAGCTCGATGGCGTAGCAGTTGTAGACGGAGTTCTTGTGCCCCTGGGCGCCGCGGAAGTAGATGGCGGCGACCGGCCGGTAGGGCAGGCGCTTGCCGTCGAGGACGACCGTGGAGCCGACCATCGCTTCCCGCGCGAACTCGCCGGCCAGCCGGCGGATGGTCGCGGCCGGCACCGTGGAGATGCCTTCGGCCCACTCCGGCGTGAACTGCCGGACGTGCTCGCGCAGGAGCGCGAACGCCGGGCGCGCGCCGACGGCATCGACCTTCCACTCGCCCTCGAGCGCGACGGCGCTCGCGTCGCGATCGTCGTACGGTACCGGCCGCCCGCGCGCCACGTCCCAGACGAGCGGCTTGCCCGACTCGGGGTCGCGCACGTAGCGACGGTCCGGCCCGATCAGGTACGGGGCGTTGGTCTTGGCGGCCAGGTACTCGGCGTCCCATACGCCGAGCTCGTCGAGGATGACGTGGACCATGGCCAGGGCCATGGCCGCGTCCGTGCCCGGCCGGATCGGCACCCACTCGGTGGACTTCGCCGAGGCGAAGTTGCACATGGGATCCACGACCACCAGCTTCATGCCGCGCACGCGGGCGTCCGCGGCCTGCTGCATGTTGGTGCAGGAGACGTGACCGGCGCCGTGGCCCTTGGAGGCGCCGAAGTAGAGGGCGTACTTGCAGTGCTGGAAGTCGGGCACCAGCGACCACGAGGCGTGGTAGATCCCGCCGATCAGGTGCGCACCGTTGCCGCAGTGCAGCCCGCCGCCCGCCGCCCACGAGTTCGGCGTGCCGAAGGCGGCCGCGAACAGCATGAGGGGTGCCCGCGCCGAGGTGTTGGTCGTCGTGCGCTGGATGAAGAGCTTGCGCGGGTCGTCGTCGTGCACTTTCCGCAGGCGGCTCACGATCTCGTCGAGCGCCTCCTCCCAGGTGATCGCCTTCCATCCCGGGTCCACGCCCTTGCCCTTCTCCGGATTGGTTCTCCGCAGGGGCGTGTCGAGACGGTTCGGGTCGTAGAGCGTCATGATCCCGGACACGCCCTTGCCGCAGAGGCGCCCGCGGCCGACCGCGCTCTGCGGGTTACCCTCGATCTTGACGAGGACACCGTCCTTCCGGTGTCCGAGGATCGAGCAGGTGCCGTAGCACAGGCCGCACGTGGACGGAACCCACTGATCGGTGAGCGTGGCCGGAGTCATTCAGCGTCCTCCTTCGAACCCGGGCACCACGAGCAATGCCACCTCGGCGGGCGAGCCGCCGGGCGCGACACGGTCGGTCATGCGAGCCTCCTCCTCGTTGAGGAAGATGCGCAGGTGGGTATGGACCTCGCCCGGCGCGCGGAAGACGGCCTGGCTGAACTCATCCCCGTGGGCGCGGGCAAGGGTCTGAAGGAGATCGTCCACCGTGGCGTCCGCGTCCACGGCGACGCGAATCTCCCGGTGCCCCGCCACGCGGCGCAGGTAACCGAGGAACTTGACCGACACGACCCGGCCGGCCGGGGTCGTGTCGGCGCGCCCGGAGGCACTCACGAGAGGAAATCCTCCAGGCGGATCCGGTCGAACTGGCTCTGTGCGCGGATCCACCGGTCGCTTGACGGTGTGGAGCTCGTGGGCCTCCTCGAGCTGCGCGATCCAGTCGCGCATGTCCCTGGCCATCGGCTGGGTCTCCTCGGCGCTCAGTCGCCACGCCCCTTCGTCCCCGCTGGGCTCGGCGAACACCAACGTGCGCCGATTCTACATTCCACGAGGGCGACATCCAATGGAGCGAACGGCCCAGAATCTGATGCGAATGACCTATGCAGAGCGTGCGGCCGAGGGCGCCCCAACACTCTTATTGGGCCAGGCGCAAATGGGCCCTTTCAGCCGCCTGCTACCGCCTCCCAGGCATCATGTGGGCCGGCAACCATAGCGCAAGGTCGGGGAAGACGAAGAGGATGACCACGAGCAGGATCATCAGGATGACGTACGGCGTGGTGCCGATGGTGACCTCGCGGGCGCCGGAGCCGGGCATGAGCCCCTGGATCACGAACAGGTTGAGCCCGACGGGCGGCGTGATGAAGCCGATCTCGAGCCAGACCACCATGATGACGCCGAACCAGACCGGGTCGAAGCCAAGCCCCGTGATGAGCGGGAAGAGTATCGGCAGGAGGATGATCATCACCGACAGCTCCTCGAGGGCGTACGCGATCACGAGGAGGAAGCTGAACACCACGGTGAAGAGCGCCCACTTGGGGAGTCCCAAGGCGGTGACGGTACTGAGGAGGGCCTTGGGCGCGCCGATCAGCGCGATCACGTGGCTGAAAATCGCCGCGAAGATGATGATCAGCATGACCATGGAGGTCGTGCGCGCCGTCCCCTGGAAAGCCTGGTTGAGTGTCCGCCAATTGAGGTTCCCGTACCAGCGCGCCAGCACCAGGCTCACGACCGAGCCGAGCGCCGCCGCCTCGGTGGGCGTCACGATCCCGAGGTACATCGAGCCCAGGACGACGAAGATCAGGATGGCGACCGGCGCGACCTCGCCGAAAGAGCGCAGCTTGTCACGGAGAGTCCCGCGGTCCTCGGCAACCCGCGGCGCCGAGTCCGGCCAGATCATCGCGTAACCGATCACGTAGACGGTGAACATCAGCGACAGCACCACGCCGGGGATGATCCCCGCCATGTAGAGGTGGCCGACCGAGGTCTCCGTCATGACGCCGTAGATGATCATGGGGATGGACGGCGGGATCAGGATGCCGAGCGTGCCGCCCGCGGCGAGCGAGCCGATGATGAGCGGGCGCGCGTAGCCGCGGCGCTCCATCTCGGGGACGGCGATCATCCCGATGGTGGCTGCCGTGGCCACGCTGGAGCCCGACACGGCGGCGAAGATCGCGCACGAAAAGATGCAGGCCACGGCGAGTCCGCCCGGCAGGAAGCCGACCCAGCGCGCCACGGCGGAGAAAAGTCCCTCGCCGATGCCGGAGTGCAGCAGGATACCGCTCATGAAAACAAAGAGCGGCAGCGCGATGAACGAGAAGCTCGTCGCGTTGGACCAGGCGATGGAGCCGACCACCCCCAGCCCCACCGTGAAGCCCTTGAGGTAGAGCAGCCCCAGCACGCCCACGACGCCCATCGAGATGGAGATCTCGAGCCCCATCGCGAAGAGGAGGAACATCAGCGCGATGAGGAGGGTGCCGAAACCGGCTTCGCTCACCCTACCTCCAGCGAGGGCGGCACTTCATCTCGCCCGGCCCGGGGCCCGAGCGCGGCGATGAGCTGGCGGCGGAGGGTCCCGGCCATGCACAGCACCATGAGCAGGAGGCCGGCGGGGATCAGGAGCATGGGCACCCAGAGCGGGTAGAGCAGGACGGCCGAGACGCGGCCGTAGCGGAAGGCCGTCAGCGCCGACTGGGTGGTGACCCAGATCACGACCGCGAGGAAAACGATGCCGATCGCGAGGTTGACCGCGCGGAGGCCCGCACGCGCCGCCGGCCGCAGATGGGACGTCACGAGGTCAACGCGGACGTGGCCGCCCACGCGGAAGGTCTGGGCCGCCGCGCCGAAGATCACGAGGAGCAGGAGGAAGGGCGCCACCTCGTCCACGAGGAGCTGTGGACGGTTGAAGAAGTAGCGCATGAGGACGTCGAAGGAGATGATCACCGCCAGGGTCAGCGTGGCGAGCCCTGAGAGCAGTGCCGCCGCCTTCGACGCCCTCCCGATCACGCCGGAGCGCTTATCGGCCAAGCGCCTTCAGTGCGAGGTCCATCCCCCGCTTGCCGTCCGCGCCCGTGCGCTGGAGCCAGGTGTCCCAGGCGGCTTTTGCGGCCTTGCGCGCCTTCTCTAGCTCCTCTTTCGGTGGATCGACGACCGTCATGCCCAGCTCGGGCAGCTGCTTGCGCGCCAGCTCATCGAAAGCGGCGGCGGCCGCCCACTCCTTCTCCTCGAGGTTCGTCTCCTTGAGGGAGTCGAGGACCACCTGCTGCAGGTCCTTCGGCAGGGCGTCCCACGCCTTCTGGTTGGCCACCACCCACTCCTGGGAGGCGCCGGCCAGGTACCAGTAGTCGAGGTACTTGGCCACCTCGAAGAACTTCATGGGCTTGGCGTTGGTGGCGGAGGTCATCGCGCCGTCCACCGTCTTCTTCTCGAGGGCGGAGTAGACCTCGCCGAAGGCGATGTTGACGGGCGAGCCTCCAAGGATCCGCGTGATGTTGGCCGAGTCGGCGCCGTACACGCGGATCTTCTTGCCCTGCCAGTCGGCCACGGTGCGGATCGGCACGGTGGAGAAGATCTGCTGCGACGGCCACGTGCTGATGACGAGGAGTTTGAGGCCCTTCTTCGCCAGCATCTCCGTGTAGAAGGGCCGGAGCTGCATCGCCGCCTTCTTGTGCTCCGCCACGCTCGAGGTCATGAAGGGCAGCTCGAGCGGGCCCATCTCGAGGAGCACGTCGGTCAGGTACGCCGCCAACACGGTGCCGACCTCCGAGCGCCCGTCGAGGACGGCGGGGATCAGCTCCGGTCCCGGGTAGAGCGACGAGGCGGGGTGGACGCGGATCTCCATCCGGCCCTGCGACTTCTCCTTCACCTTGGCTGCCCAGGCGTTGTAGTTCACTGTGTGGTAGTAAGTCGGCGCGGCCACCGTCGGCAGGTTCCAGACTATCGGCTTGGCCTGGGCCTGCACGGGAGCAGGGGCCAATGCGGCCCCGCCGGCCACGAGGGCCACGGCGAGCACCGCGAGAACCGTCAGGTTGAGCGTCTTCATCGACGTCTCCTCTCTAGAGGGGTTGGACCAGCCCGGAGATGATAGCAGGAAGGGCCGCTTCGGCCTTGCGCCTTTGGTCGTCGGCCGTCTCCCCGCCCTTCCGGTGCGGGATCACGACCAGCTCGAGGTCAGGCACGCCCTGGAGGCGCGCCTGCGTCCGCGCTGCCGTCTCGAAGTTATCCCAGACGATGGTGACGGTGTGGATCCCCCGCTTCTCCAGCGCCGCGGCGTCGAGCACACTGCCCGACGTGCAGGAGCCTCAGAGGCCGATGCCGACGATGGCGGCGTGAGCGCCCGCGGCGCCGTCGATCAGGTCGCGGGGCGAAGGCGCCGTGCCCGAGGGCTTGACGAGGCGCTCCACCTTGGCGCCGTGACGCTCGCCGAGGAGCGCTTCCAGGTGGGTGGTGAAGGGGATGTCGAGGTTGTCGTCCACGAGCGCGATCCGCGCTCCCGCGAGCGACCGCGGCCGTGTCTTGGGCGGGCGCGACGTGTTTGCGGCCGGCCACACCGGAACTAGAATCTCCATGCGGGACTCCTTTCAGCCGGGGCGATGAGAAGGGTCCAGATGCGAGGCGGCGACGGAGCGACGACTGAGGCGTACGTGTTTGTACGCCGCAGGGAGGAACGACGGCGCCAACGAAGCAGATGGGCCCTTATCATCGGCCCGGCCGGATGATCGGGCGCGTGACGGCGAAACCGCCAAAGCCACCCCAGCCCGGCAGGACGGCGGCGAAGTAGCTCCTGCCGCCGGCGACCACGATGTGAATGTCCTCGGGCGTCGACGTCACGGGGAGCCGCGTCGTCGGGTTGTCCAGGTCGTAGCGCAGGGGATAGCGCCCCGCGTCGCGCTCCATCTTGCGGAACTGCTCGTGGACCACGCCGCAGGCGCGCACGTCGGAGAGCGGCCGCCGTGCGTGCTCCCAGAGGTAGAGGCGCACGTCCTGCTTCGACCAGCCGCGCTTGGCGAACTCTTCGGCGTTGAGCGGGTTCAGCGTCACCAGCGTCTGCCCCATGACGTGCATGTTGTTGTTACCGAGCGAGCACATGGAGTCGGCCAGCACGTGCAGCATCTCCTCGGGCGTGCCGTAGCAGAACACGCTGTGCGGGCCTTCGCAGGCGAAGACCGTGACGGCGTCCGACCCGGGCGGGCAGCCGCGCTCTACGTGGAGCGGTTGCCAGGGGTTGTCCTCCTCCTCTTCGGCGATGCAGAAGGCGTACTCACCCGGGTGCGAGAGCGTCGACTTGTCGGTGTCCCACGGGACGGCGCCGCCCAGGTTCCACAGCGCCAGTCTCACCCCCCGCCCGACCGCCGCGTTGGCGCGGTAGCCGTTGCCGAATACGCCGTCGCGCGAGTTGAAGCCCAGCTCGCGGGCGATGGGCCCGTTGACGATGATGAGCGAGACGCACATGTGCGTGGTCTGGCTGACGCCGTTGAGATTGTGCGCGGGGTCCATCATCGCTTCCATCGCCGCCAGCACCACCGGGAAGTGCTCGGGGCGGCAGCCGCCCATGACCGCGTTGATGGCGAGCTTCTCGACCGTGGCTTCCCCACCCTTGGGAGGGACCGGCCCCAGGCTCGCCTGCGGATCGCGCCCGACGTAGGCGATCAGGGCCTCGACGCGCTTGCGCGTCGGCAGGACAACCGGCAGCCCGTCGGTCCAGCCGCGCTCGAAGAAGAGCTCGACGGCCTGCTCGTAGTCGTCGAGCGAGAGCGATTCGGAGACGAGGTTCATCCGGGCAGCTCGGCCCCGAAGCCCATGACGCGTGAAAGATCGCGCGCGCTCTCGACGACGAGGGCCGCCAGGCGAGGCTGCTCGGCCAGGACGCGCTGGCTCGGAGCGCCCAGGACGAGCCCCGCAAGGACCTGACCATGGCGGTCGAAGATGGGCGCGGCGATGCCGGCGGCGCCCTGGGCGATCTCGTCCACCGAGACCGACAGTCCGGTGATCCGGATCTCGTCGAGCGCCCGGCGCAGCGCCGCGCGGGTCACGGGCGTCTGCGGCGTGAAGGCCTTGAGCCGCGTCGTCTTGAGGTACTCCTGGCGGCGCGCGGGCGGCAGGTAGGCGAGCAGGAGCTTCCCGATTGCCGAGCAGTACAGCGGCCTGCGCTCGCCGATGCCCGCCGTGTACCGGACGGTGTTGCGGCTCTCCACCTTGTCGATGTAGACGGCGACGGGCGCGTCTCCCGCCATGGTCGCGATGAGCGCGGTCTCTCCGCTCTTGTCCGCCAGGTCCACGAGGAAGGGCCGCGCCAGCTCGGGCAGCTCGCGGTTGGACAAGGCCGCCATGGCCAGCGTGAAGGCCGCTGGGCCGAGCCGGTAGTGCCCGTCCGGGCTGCGCGCGAGGTAGCCCAAGCGCGTCATCGGGCGGAGGAGATACAGGAGACTGCTCTTCGGCGAGCCCAGCCGACGGGAGAGCCCGGAGAGGGTCGCGCCGTCGCGGCGGCGGGCGAGCACCTCGAGCACTTCCAGAGCCCGGCCGAGGGCGCGGGGTCCCGCGTCGCGGTTATGGACCCGCGGCGGGACAACGGAAGCAGGCTGAGCCTTCGCTGTGGATATTCGCATATGCGAATCTAGGTCGAAAGGACGAACAGCAGAGTGACATGCCCGGCCGGGGCGTGTCAACCGTGACGGCGGAGGGCCTGACGGAGAAGCTCACCGGGAGGCACGAAATCGCCGATCACTCCCATCAGGACGCCGAGCAGGGCCGGCCGGCGCGCGAGGGCGCGCGCGGCAAGGTTGGCCGGCCCGCGCCGCGCGATGACGAACTGGATCCCGCGTGTCACGCGGGACTTCGCGGCGAACTCGCGGCGGCGCGCCCGCGCGTACTTTGCTAAAGCCCGAGCGGACAGATCGCCGCGAGTGAGCGCCGCGTGCGCCGTCTCGGCGAGAAGCTCCGCCGAGCGCAGCGCCGTGAAGACCCCCTCGCCGGTGAAGGGATCGTAAAAGCCCGCCGCGTCACCCGCCAGGAGCACGCCGCCCACGCGAGGCTCGCCCACTCGATACGCCAGCGGTCCCATCGCCATGAGGCGGCCGGCGGGCTCCATGCCGGCGAGCCGCGGGGCCAGGTGGCGAAGCTGCTTGAGCCGCGCGCGGAAGAAGGTCTCGATCCTGCCGCTCCACGGCGCGGCGTGGGCAAGCGGCACCACGAGGCCCAGGTTGACCAGTCCCGGCGCCACCGGGTTCAGGATCGCGTAGTCGGGCGGGTCGATATAAATCTCGCCGCGATCGCCCAGGCCCTCCAGCCCGGCTACGTGCTGGATCAATCCCATGCGGCGGAGCGGGTGCGGCCGCACGAGACCGAGGCTCGCCGCCACGACGGACGAGCGGCCGTCGGCGCCCACGACGAGCCGAGCGCGGATCTCGAGCTCCCGGCCATCCTCGTCCTGCGCCCTTACTCCCGCGACGTGTCCCGAGTTGCCCACGAGCCCCGTCACGCGGTGGCGCTCCCTTAGGTCCACAGGCAGGCTCCTCGCGCGCTCCACCAGGATCCGGTCGAGCGCCTCGCGCGGGATCGCCAGCGCGTGATCGCGATAG
>JACORX010000037.1 GCA_016179165.1 Candidatus Rokuibacteriota bacterium
CGCGAGGGAAGTGAAGTGCTCGGAGTTCGGCACGGCCATCATCGACAGCATGACGTCGCTGTAGGACACGGGGAGAACGGAGATGGCTCGCCCAAAGATCACGGTGGTCGGCGCCGGGAACGTAGGCGCCTCGGTCGCCCAGTACGCGGTGGAGAAGGAGCTCGGTGACGTCGTGCTGGTGGACGTCGTGGAAGGCATCCCGCAGGGCAAGGCGCTGGACCTGGCCCAGGCCGCGCCGGTGCATGGCTACGATTCGCGCCTGGTCGGCTCGAACGGCTACGACGAAACGGCGGACTCGGACATCGTGGTCATCACCGCCGGGCTCGCGCGAAAGCCGGGGATGACGAGGGACGATCTTCTCTTCAAGAACGCCGAGATAGTGGGCGGCGTCGTCGAGCAGGCGGTGGCGCGCTCGAAGAACGCGATCCTGATCCTCGTGACGAACCCGCTCGACGCGATGGTCCAGCTGGCGTGGAGGACGTCCGGCTTCCCGCACCAGCGCGTGGTCGGCATGGCCGGCATTCTTGATTCGGCGCGCTTCCGCACCTTCATCGCCCAGGAGCTCAAGGTGTCCGTCGAGAACGTCACCGCCTTCGTGCTCGGCGGCCACGGCGACACCATGGTGCCGCTGCCGCGCTACTCGACGGTGGCGGGCATCCCGATCACCGACCTCCTGCCGCCCGACAAGATCCAGGCGCTGGTGACGCGCACGGCCAACGGCGGGGCCGAGATCGTCGCGCTGCTCAAGTCCGGCAGCGCCTACTACGCGCCCGCCGCCGCGGCGGTGGAGATGGTCGAGGCCATCCTCAAGGACAAGAAGAAGATCCTACCCTGCGCCGCGTACCTGAATGGTGAGTATGGCGTCAAGGGGCTCTACGTCGGCGTGCCGGTCAAGCTGGGCCGCAGCGGCGTCGAGCAGGTGATCGAGATCAAGCTCACGCCCGAGGAGCAGGCGGGCTTCGACAAGTCCGCCGCGGCGGTGCGCGAGCTGGTCGACAAGCTCAAGCTGTAGCGGCTGACCATGCGCGAGATCCACGCGAGCGCAATCGCGGACGCGGGTTCCCCGGCCATTGTCATCAACGACTGCCACGGGACTGCCACGGCGGCGACCTCTACCAGGACGGCATGAAGCAGTACGCAAGGGGATGACCATGTCCAAGCGGACGTTCACGGATCAGCGAGGCGAAGTCATCCCCGGCGCGACGCTGCGCACGGATGCGTGGTGGATCGAGCCGCTCAGTGTCATCCTCCTGCTGGGCGGCTTCGGCGTCTACGCAACGTGGGCGGCGCTGCAGAACGCCCACTACTACGTCGCTCCGTACCTGTCGCCCTTCTATTCGCCCTGCCTCGCGGCCAACTGCCGGCACGTGAGCCTGCCGCTGATCGGCTCCTGGTGGAACCTCTCACCGGCCTTCCTGATCCTGTGGATCCCCGGCGGCTTCCGCGCCACCTGCTACTACTACCGCAAGGCCTACTACCGCTCCTTCTTCGGCTCGCCGCCGGGCTGCGCCGTGCGCGACGTCTCGACGAGCTACAGCGGTGAAACGCGCTTCCCGTTCATCCTCCAGAACATCCACCGCTACTTCTTCTGGCTGGGCATCCCGGTCATCGCCTTCCTCTGGTGGGACGCGGTCATGGCGTTCAACTTCAACGGGCGCGTCGGCATGGGCGTGGGCACCCTGGTCCTCATCCTGAACGCCGCGCTGCTGTCGCTGTACACCTTCTCGTGCCACTCCTGCCGTCACCTCTGCGGCGGCGGCCTCAACCTCTTCTCCAAGGCGCCGGCCCGCCACGGGATCTGGCGGGTGGTCAGCCGGCTCAACGAAAAGCACATGGAGATCGCGTGGGTGAGCCTGATCTGGGTGGGCCTGGCCGACGTGTACATCCGGCTCCTGTCCATGGGTGTCATCAAAGACGTGAGGATCTTCTAATGGCCGCCAACGAGACGCACGAGACCCACGAATACGACGTGATCGTGATCGGCGCCGGCGGCGCCGGCCTGCGGGCCGCCATCGAGGCCAGCGCGGCCGGGGTCAAGACGGCGCTCATCTGCAAGTCGCTCCTCGGCAAGGCCCACACCGTCATGGCCGAGGGCGGCATCGCCGCGGCGATGGGCAACGTGTGGAAGGAAGACAACTGGCAAGTCCATTTCCGCGACACGATGCGCGGCGGCAAGATGCTCAACAACTGGCGCATGGCGCAGCTGCACGCGATGGAGTCGCCGGACCGCGTGCTCGAGCTCGAGGAGTGGGGCGCGCTCTTCGACCGCACCAAGGACGGGCTGATCAGCCAGCGCGACTTCGGCGGGCATCGGTACGCGCGCCTGGCCCACGTCGGCGACCGGACCGGCCTCGAGCTGATCCGCACGCTCCAGCAGCACGCGGTGCACAAGGGTCTCGACGTGCACATGGAGTGCAACGTCCAGCGCCTCCTCAAGGACGGCGACCGCGTGTGCGGTGCCGTCGGCTACTTGCGGCCGAGCGGCAAGCTGGTGGTCTTCAGGGCCAAGGCGGTGATCCTGGCCACCGGCAGCGTCGGCAAGGCGTGGAAGTTCACGTCCAATTCCTGGGAGTCCACGGGCGACGGCATCACGCTCGGCCTCGACGCCGGCGCCGAGCTCATCGACATGGAGTGCATCCAGTTCCACCCGACCGGAATGGTCTGGCCCACCAGCGTTCGCGGAATCCTCGTGACCGAGGGCGTGCGCGGCGACGGCGGCACCCTCAAGAACTCCGAGGGCGCGCGCTTCATGTTCAACTACATCCCCGAGTACTTCAAGGGCGAGACGGCGGACAACGAGAAGGAAGCCGACGCCTGGTACGAGGACAAGACCAACCGGCGGACGCCGGACCTCCTGCCGCGCGACGAAGTCGCCCGGGCCATCAACGCCGAGGTCAAGGCGGGCCGGGGCAGCCCCCACGGCGGTGTCTTCCTCGACATCTGCACGCGCCGCTCGGCGGACTACATCCGGAAGCGGCTGCCGTCGATGTACCACCAGTTCAAGGAGCTGGCCGACGTGGACATCACGAAGGAGCCCATGGAGGTCGGGCCGACCTGCCACTATCTGAACGGCGGCATCCGCGTCGACGCCGACACGACGGCCACCTGCGTGCCCGGGCTCTTCGCCGCGGGCGAGGTCGCGGGCGGCCTGCACGGGGCCAACCGGCTCGGCGGCAACTCGCTCTCCGACCTGATCGTCTTCGGCCGCCGCGCCGGGCTCCACGCCGCCGAGTACGCCAAGGGCCTCAGGGGAGCGGCGGGCGTCGACGCCGGGCAGACGCAGGCGTCGATCCGCGAGCTGCTCTCGCCCTTCGATCGGACGGGCGGCGAGAACCCCTACGCGATCCACTCGGACCTCCAGGAATGCATGCAGTCGCTGGTCGGCATCATCCGGACCGAAGGGGAGCTCCGAAAGGCCCTCGCGGAGATCGCGGTCTTCAAACAGCGCCTCGCGCGGGTCAAGGTGGCCGGCGGGCGCGACTTCAACCCCGCCTGGCACCTCGCGCTCGACCTCTACTCGATGCTGTCGGTGTCGGAGGCGGTCACGCTGGGCGCGATCTCCCGCAAGGAGAGCCGCGGCGGGCACACCCGCGACGACTACCCGATGGCCGACGACCGCCTGGGCAAGGTCAACATGGTCATCCGCAAGCGCAGCGGGGAGTTCAGCGTCACCGAGGAGCCGATCCCCGAGATGCCTCCCGAGCTCAAGGCGCTCCTCCAGGAGAAAAGGTGATGGCCGCCGCCACGGTGACGATGCGGGTGTGGCGGGGCGACGCCGGGGGGGGCGCCTTCTCGGAGTACCGGGTCGAGGCCCAGGAGGGCATGGTCGTGCTGGACGTGGTCCACACGCTCCAGGCGACCCAGGCCGGGGATCTGGCCGTCCGGTGGAACTGCAAGGCCGGCAAGTGCGGCTCGTGCAGCGCCGAGATCAACGGCAAGCCGCGTCTCATGTGCATGACGCGCATGAACACCTTCGAGCCCGGCGAGACCATCACGGTGGCGCCGATCAAGACCTTCCCGTTGATCCGAGACCTCGCGACAGACGTGTCGTGGAACTACGAGAAGGCCAAGCAGATCCCGGCTTTCAAGCC
>JACORX010000101.1 GCA_016179165.1 Candidatus Rokuibacteriota bacterium
CCCAGCGCCTTGGCGCGGTCCATGGACATGAGCACGGTCGCCGATGCGCCGTCAGAGAGCTGCGAGGAATTGCCGGCGGTCACTGTGCCCTGGCCGCTGTCCTTGTCGAAGTGCGGCGCCAGCTTGAGCAGACCATCGAGCGTCGTGTCGGCGCGGTTGCACTCGTCCTTGTCGACGGAGTAGTCCTCCTTGCCCGTGATCTCGCCCGTCTTCTTGTCCACGATGCCGCGCACGACCTGGAGCGGCGCCAGCTCTTCCTTGAAGAAGCCCTCCTGCTGGGCGCGCGCCGTGCGCTGCTGGCTCGCCAGCGAGAACTCGTCCTGAGCCTGGCGGCTGATCTTGTAGCGCTTGGCCACGACCTCGGCCGTGTCGCCCATGACCATGTAAATGCCGGGCTTGTGCTCCTTGACCCACGGGTTGGGATCGCCGTCGCGCTTCATCATGCTGATGCTCTCGAGCCCGCCGCCGATGGCGGCCTCGGCCCCGCCCACGATGATCTGGTGGGCGGCCATGGCGATGGCCTGGAGCCCCGAAGAGCAGAAGCGGTTGACGGTGGTGCCGGCGACGGAGACGGGCAGGCCCGCGCGCAGGAGGGCCACGCGCGCCACGTTGTTGCCCTGGGCGCCATTGGGCTGGGCGCAGCCGAGGATCACGTCCTCGATCTCGGTCTTGTCGAGCTGCGGAACCTTGCCGAGCGCATCCTTGATGCAGTGGGCGGCCAGGTCATCCGGGCGGGTCATGTTGAACGATCCCCGGAACGATTTGGCGAGCGGGGTGCGCGAGCTGGAGACGACGACGGCCTCTCTCATAGAAGCTCCTTTCTGGAACCGGCTGGTCTGTGTACGGCTGTTTGCCGGGAGTATACCCTTTTTAGGAGGCCTCGTCGCCCTCGCGGGCGCTCGGGCCCCCGTCCACGATGATCGTGGCGCCGGTCATGAAGGCCGAGGCCTCCGATGCCAGGAAGATGCAGGGGTAGGCGATCTCGTGCACCTTGCCCCAGCGCCCCATGCCCGTGCGGCTCGCCACCGCGTCGTAGGCCTTCTTGGCAGCGGCCGGGTCCTGCTTCGTCAGCACGCCCAGGTACCCCTCTGTCTCGACAGGCCCCGGCGCGATGCAGTTGACGCGGATGCCCTGACGCCCCCAGGCCATGCCGAGCGCACGTGTGAAGTTGATGACGGCCGCCTTGGCCGTGCCGTAGTGCGCCATCATGGTCGAGCCGTAGACGCCGGCGATGGACGAGACGTTGATGATCGCCCCGCCGCCGCCCTGGGCCATCATCTGCTTGCCCGCCCACTTGCAGCCGAAGAAGACGCCGTTGACGTTGATCTGGATCACGGTGTTCCAGCCGTTGGCGCTGATGTCCTCGACCTTGGCGCGGAAGGAGGCGCCGGCGTTGTTGACCATGATGTCGAGCCGCCCCATCTCTTTCGCGGTGCGCTCGACGAGCGCCTTGACCGCGTCCTCCTGGCGGACATCGACGGCCTCGCAGAAGGAGCGCCGGCCGAGCTTCTGAATCTCGGCCACGACGGGCTCGAGGTTCTCCTTCTTGCGGCTGCAGATCACGACATCGGCGCCCGCCTTGGCGAACTCGATGGCGATGGAGCGGCCGATGCCGACGCCGCCTCCCGTGACGATCGCGACCTTCTTCTCGAGCGAGAACGGCGACGCTGCCATGGTGCCTCCTGTGTCTAGTGCGGGGTGGACAGACGCGCGGATTATACCCAAGCTGCGGGCGCCGCGCTCTCGAAGCGCATGGCCTTGCCCGTGCCCGGGTGGATGAAGCCGAGGCGGGTCGCGTGGAGGCACAGCCGCCGGAACTGGCCGCCGGGGCCGCCGTGCTCGCGGTCGCCGACGATCGGGTGGCCGATGGCCTCCAACTGGACGCGGATCTGCCTGCGCCGCCCCGTGTCGAGCGAGAGCTCGAGCAGCGTCGTGTCCTGCCCGCGCGCGAGCACACGGTAGCGCGTGACGGCCGCCTTGCCTTCCGGGCCTCGCGCGGTGTGGACACGGAAGCTCCGGTCCTCGACGAGGCGGCTCTCGAGCGTCCCGGACTGCAGGAGCACGTGGCCCTTCACGAGCGCCGTGTAGACGCGCTGGACCGTGCGCTGCTCGAACTGGGCCTGGAGCTGCTGTTTGGCTTCCGGGGACTTGGCGAATACCAGGAGCCCCGAGGTCTCGCGGTCGAGACGGTGGACGATGAAGGGGCGCGCGCGCGGCCGCTGGGCCTGGAGATAGTCCCAGAGCAGGCGGTAGGCGGTGCGGTCACGCTCGCGCTCGGTCGCCACGGTGAGCAGCCGCGCCGGCTTGTCCACGACGACGATCGCGTCATCCTGGTAGACGAGACCGAGGCCCTTCGGGAAGACGACGCGGCCGCGGCCGCCGAGTTCGACGCGGTCGTGAGCGCGAACCACGGCACGGCCATCCCTTGCGACGCGCCCGTTGACCTCGACGCGCCCGGATTCGAGCCACTGCTTGAGGCTTCGTCCCGAGGAGTCCGGGAAGAGCGCGCGCAGCCGGTCCGACAGCGTCGCCGGGCTCATTCGCCTCTCAGGACGCCGAGAGGCTTCCGGCCGAGGAGACGGAAGGTGCCGAGGAAGCCGACGCCGATCGCGAGCAGGGCCGCTGCCGCGATGCCGGCCGCCACGGTCAGCGGCGAGCCCGCCCAGCCGATATCGAGCGCCCAGTGACCGACGCTCCAGGCCAGCGCCGCGGCCAGGAGCGAGCCGCAGAGCCCGGCCGCCACGCCCAAGATCGCGTACTCGAGGGCGAAGACGCGGGCGACGAAGCCGCGCGTGGCGCCGAGCGTTTTCAGAATTACGCTCTGGTAGAGCCGCTGGTGCCGGCTGACCCCAAGAGCGCCCGCCGTGACGATGAGACCCGTCGCGACGCTCACGCCCGCCAGGAGCCGGATCGCCAGCGCGATCTGGTCGAGGACCCCGGCGATGCGCTCGAGCACCTCGCGCACGGGGATGGCCGTGATGTTCGGGAAGGCCGCGGTCACGGCCGACTGGACGGCGCTCTCGTCGGCCGGCGCCACGCGCGCGGTCGCAATCCAGGTCGATGGCGCGCCGTCGAGCGCGCCCTGCGAGAAGATCACGAAGAAGTTGGTGTTGAAGCTCTGCCAGTCCACGTGGCGGATGTTGACGACCCGCGCCTGCACCGTGACGCCCTGGATGTCGAAGCCCAGCGTGCCGCCGATCGTCACCCCGAGGTGCTTCGCGATATCCTCTTCGACGGAGATCAAGGCCTCCCGGCGCGCCTCGTCCGCCGTCCACCAGCGGCCGGCGATGACGGCGTTGTGCGCGGGCGGCTCGGCGCCCCAGGTCAGCACGTATTCGCGCGAGAGGTACCAGACCTCCTCGTGCTTCTGCCGCGGATCGTCGGCGGCGGAGGCGCCGTTGATGGTGGCAAGCCGCGAGCGGACGACGGGCGTGAGCTGGGGCGCGTGTCCTGCCGTATCCGTCACGAGCCGCGTGAAGGGCGCGACCTGATCGCGCTGGATGTCGATGAAGAAGAAGGCAGGTGACCGCTCCGGTCCGCGGTCGGCCAGTTCGGCGCGCAGGCTCTGCTCGAGGAGCGCCACGGCGACGATCAGCATCACGGCCACGCCGAGCGAGACCAGGACCACGCCCGCGTGAGAGCCGGGGCGGTGGACATTGGCCACGGCCTGGCGCCAGGCCAGCGAGCGCAGGCGTGGGAGACGCTTCGCGCCCGCGATGACGAGCCGCGCGGTGAGCCCGAGCAGGAAGAGCGCGCCTGCAAGGCCACCCACGAAGAGCCCGCCTACTTTAAAGGAGCCGGCCTGCCAGAAAGCGAGGGCCGCGAGCCCCGCCGCGATCGGGATCCCGGCGAGCCATGGCCGCCGGCCGGGCAGCCGGGCTTCGACGTCGCGGCGCAGGATGAGCGCGGGCGGCACGCGGCGGATGTCGAGCAGCGGCCAGAGCGCGAACAGGAGCGTGAGCCCCGTGCCCATGGCGAGCCCGGCCAGCACGGAGCGGAGCGATACCGACGCCTCGAGCGGGAGGGGCAGGAGCGGCGAGAGCGCCGGCACGAGCGCCAGCTGGACCGCGGTGCCGAGCACGGCGCCGAGCAGGCTGCCGCCCAGCCCGAGGAGCCCCGTCTGGAGGAGGTACACGGCCAGCACCCGGCGCCAGCCCGCGCCGAGGCACTTCAGCACCGCGATCGTATCGAGCTTGCCGCGCACGAACGCCCGCATGCTGGTCGCGACGCCGATGCCGCCCACCATGAGCGCGACGAGGCCCGTGAGCCCGAGGTAGACCGTCAGCTGGTCCCAGAAGCGGCGCACGCCCGGCTGGGCCTGCGCGTACGTCGTGATCCGCGCGGCCGTGTCGGGCAGCCGGGCCGCGAGCGCGTCCTTGAACGTCTCCGCGCTCGTCCCGTCGGGCACGCGGAAGAGCACGCGGTGGCGCACTCGGCTGCCCGGGCGCACCAGCTTGGTGCCCGGCAGGTCTTCGGGCGCGATCATCACGCGCGGCCCGAGCGAGAAGACTCCGACGGAGCGGTCGGGCTCCTGGCGAATGACACCGCTGATGACGAAGTCGGCCTCGCCGATTTTCAAGCGGTCGCCGACGGCGGCCCCGAGCTTCTGGAGCAGCGAGGGATGGACGAGGGCGCGGCCCTTGCCGACCAGCGTTCCGAGGGGCGCCGCGGGCTCCGTGATGAGGTCCCCGTAGAACGGATAGCCGGCGCCGACGGTCTTGAGCTCCACGATCTGGCCCCGCCCGCCGGCCGCCGACATGGCGATCAGCTCCAGGACGGGGAGGACCTCGACGCCGCCGCGCGCCATCTCCGCCACCACGGCTTGGCCGGCGGGCGACAGCGGCTGGGAGCTGCGGATCTCGACGTCGCCGCCCATGAGGGCGCGCGCCGAGCGGCCCACCGTGCGCTCGAGGCTCGAGGCGAAGCTGCCGACCGCGACGAGGGCGCCCACGCCGAGCGTGATGCAGGCGATGAGATAGGCGAAATGCCGCCCCGCGCCGCGGGTCTCCCGCCACGCGAGCGTCAACACGAAGTCGAGACTAGGCCGCGCCGCCATTGCCCGTCTCGTCGCTCACGATGCGCCCGTCGCGGAGCGTGATCATGCGGTCGGCGAGCGCGGCCAGCGCCGGATCGTGGGTGACCAGCACCAGCGTGCTGCCGAGGTTGTGGTTGAGCGCGACCAGGAGATCGATGATCTGCTTGCCCGTGGCCGAGTCGAGGTTGCCCGTCGGCTCGTCGGCCAGGAGGAGCGTCGGACGCCGCGCGACGGCGCGCGCCACGGCCACGCGCTGCTGCTCGCCGCCG
Organism: Candidatus Rokuibacteriota bacterium; assembly: GCA_016179165.1. Classification (GTDB taxonomy): domain Bacteria; phylum Methylomirabilota; class Methylomirabilia; order Rokubacteriales; family CSP1-6; genus AR37. Next base: position 5,305 of record JACORX010000101.1, read on the forward strand.
GAGAGCTGGACGGGGTAGTGGTGGGCGCGCTCTTCGAGGCCCACCTCTCTCAAGAGCGCTTGCGCCCGCTCGAGCGCGTCAGGATCTGCCGCCAACTCGAGCGGCACCGCGACGTTCTCGAGGGCCGTCAGCGTCGGGATCAGGTGGAAAGACTGGAAGACGTAGCCGATGGTGTCGCCGCGAAAGCGCGCGAGGGCGTCCTCGCCGAGGCCCGTCAGCTCGACCCCGTTCACCACGATCCGCCCCGTCGTGGGCTGGTCGAGGCCCGCGATCAGCCCCAACAGCGTGGACTTGCCGCTGCCGGACGGCCCCGCGACGGCGAGGAACTGGCGGGCCGGCACCTCGAGGGAGACCCCGGTGAGCACATCCACCGGGCGGCCGCCGCTCTCGAGACGCATGCCAAGGCCGCGGACGCTGATCATGACGCGATCCATACTACACACGGGGAGGATCCGCTGCTGCCGGAACAGACGGCGGTCCGCGTCGCTGCCGCTCGCCGCCTCGAGGCTCAGGTTTGACTTGTCAGGCGCGCTCTGAAAGAATCGGCGCGAGATGCCGCGGTTCATCCGTGTCCGAGAGCAGGCTTCATGCTGTGTACATGCCCTGAAGGAGACCGCCATGACGCGGAGGCGATTCGGATGTCTGGTGACAGCCGCCCTTGCTGCCTCGCTCCTGCCGGCCGGCCCCGCGCGGGCCGACGATCGCACGCGCACGTTCAAGGCTCCCGTGGACCGTGTCTGGACGGTGACGCGCTCCGTGCTCAAGAGCCTCGGCTGGGACATCGACAAGGAGGACCGCGAGGTCG
>JACORX010000102.1 GCA_016179165.1 Candidatus Rokuibacteriota bacterium
GGACGTCAACCCGCTCTGCGGCGACCGGATCCGTATCGAGTGCCGGATCGCCGGCGGACGCCTCTCCGATGCGCGCCATCGCGGCGACAGCTGCGCGATCTGCGCCGCGTCGGCCGACCTGCTGCTCGAGATGGTGATCGGGCGCACGGTGGAGGAGGCGGCTGCCGTCGAGCCCGCGGCGCTCCTCGAGCGGCTCGAGGCCGACATCCGGCCGACGCGGTTCAGGTGCGTCACGCTGCCGCTCTCGGTGCTCCAGGGCGCGCTCGAGGGTCGAGAGGTGGCGCTGTGACGCTTGGCGAGCTCACGCGGCCCGACTTCCCCATCCTCACCCGCCGGGTTCACGGCCAGCCGCTCGTCTACCTCGACTCCGCGGCCTCGAGCCAGAAGCCGCGACAGGTCCTCGAGGCCATGCAGCGCTACTACGAGCACAGCCACGCCAACGTCCACCGCTCGATCCACACGCTGGGCGAGGAGGCAACGGAGCTCTACGAGGCCGCGAGGGATGCCGCGCGCGGGTTCATCGGCGCCCGGTTCCGCGAGGAGGTCATCTTCACGCGCGGGACCACCGAGGGGATCAACGTGGTCGCCCGCGCCGTGGCGGGCACACTCCGGCCAGGCGACGAGATCGTCGTCACGGAGATGGAGCACCACTCGAACCTCATCCCGTGGCAGATGGTGTGCCGGGAGCGGGGAGCGGTGCTGAAGGCCGTCCCGGTCACCGACGCCGGCTTTCTCGACATGGAGGCCTTCGCCCGATTGCTTTCGCCGCGCACGAGGCTCGTGGCGGCGGCGCACGTCTCGAACGTGCTGGGGACCATCAACCCCGCGGCGGATCTCGTCCGCAAAGGCCGCGAGGCGGGAGCGCTGGTGCTCCTCGACGGAGCCCAGGCGGCGCCGCATCTGGCGCTGGACGTGGCGGCGCTCGGCTGCGATTTCTACGTCTTCTCGGGTCACAAGATGCTGGGGCCCACGGGCATCGGGGTCCTGTACGGCCGGCGCGAGACGCTCGAGAGGCTCGAGCCGGGGATGGGCGGTAGCGAGATGATCAAGGAAGTGTGGATCGACCACGCCCAGTGGAATGACCTCCCGTGGCGCTTCGAGCCGGGGACGCCGCCGATTGCCGAGGCCGTCGGCCTCCACGCCGCGGTCGAATATCTGGAGAAGCTCGGCATGGGGCGGGTCGAAGCCCACGAGCGGGAGCTCTGCAGGCGGACGATCGAGGCTCTCGAGACGATCCCCGGCGTCACCCTGTACGGCCCACGGAACCCCGAGCTCAAGGGGGCCGTGGTGGCATTCAACGTGGAAGGCATCCATCCGCACGACGGCGCGGCGCTGCTCGACGAGCTGGGCATCGCTGTCCGCGCGGGGCATCACTGCGCCCAGCCGCTCATGAAGCGGCTCGGGATCGGCGGGACGCTCCGGGCGAGCTTTTCGGTCTACAATACCTCAGCTGAGGTCGTGCGCCTGGCCGAGGCGGTCGAAGGCCTTCGCGGCGCGCTCTGATCCGGCCTCTCTGGAGCTTCCCGTCCCATCGGAGGACTTCTTGGGGAGGGTCGTATGCGCCAAGGGGATGGTCGTATGCTGAAGATGGTGGTCGCCGGCGCGGTGCTCGCGAGCCTGGCACTGGCGGGTGCGGGACCTGCGCGCGCGGCGCAGCCCGTGGCGGTGATCGACATCGACGGCGCCATCACCCCCGTCACTGCGCGTCTCCTGGCGGCCGCGGTCGAGCGCGCGCAGGGCGAGCGCGCCCAGGCGCTCGTGGTCCAGCTCAACACGCCGGGCGGGCTCGAGCGCTCCATGCGGACCATGGCGCAGACCATTCTCAACGCTGAGATACCCATCATCGTCTACGTCGCGCCGACGGGCGCTCGGGCGGCATCGGCCGGTGTCTTCATCACCATGGCCGCGCACGTGGCGGCGATGGCTCCCGCCACCAACATCGGCGCGGCGCATCCCGTGGCGGCGAGTGGTGGCGAGATGGGCAAGGAGATGTCCAAGAAGGTCGCGAACGACGCGGCGGCTTTCGCCCGCAGCCTGGCGGCTGAGCGCGGGCGCAACGTCGAATGGGCGGAAAAGGCCGTTCGCGCGTCGGTGTCGGTGACGGAGCGCGAGGCGGTGAAGCTCAAGGTCGTGGATCTCATCGCGGACAACCTCCAGGACCTGCTCGCCAAGGTGGATGGCCGGACCGTCAAGACCACGCGCGGCACCGTGACGCTCGAGACGCGGAATGCGGAGGTGAAGCGCATCGAGATAAAGTTCCGCGACCGGTTCCTCGCGCTCATCACGGATCCCAACATCGCGTACATCCTCATGATGGTCGGTATGCTGGGGATCTTCTTCGAGCTGCAGAACCCGGGCGTGGTCCTGCCGGGCGTGATCGGCGGCATCTCCCTCATTCTTGCCTTCTTCGCCTTCCAGAGCCTGCCGATCAATTGGGCGGGTGTCCTGCTCATCCTGTTCGGGGTGGCGCTGCTCATCGCGGAGATCAAGATCGTGAGCCACGGGGTGCTCACCATCGGTGGAGCCGTCGCGATGATCTTAGGCTCGTTTATGCTCTATGAAGCGCCCGAGTTGGGCTTCCGAGTCTCGTGGACGGTGATCGTCCCGACGGTGGGCGCGATAGCGGGCCTCATCGCCTGGGCCGTGTCGGCGGGGATGCGCGCGATGATGAAGCCGTCGGTAACGGGGTCTGAGAGCATGGTCGGCCGCCTTGCGGTAGCCCGCTCGAACTTGGGACCGGCTGGGGGACCGGCCGGGGGGCCCGACGGGCAGGTGCAGGTGGATGGCGAGATATGGCGCGCGGTTGCCGACGGGGGCGCGATCCCCGCGGGTGAGAAGGTGCGCGTGACGGCGGTGGACGGGCTGACGCTCAAGGTCAGCCGCGCGGGCGACAGGCCCTAACCCCTTAGGAGGCTCCGACCATGCGTGGTCTCGACTGGACGCTCGGCCTGATCCCCGTCGTCGTCATCGCTTTCTTCGTCCTGCTCAACGCGGTGCGGATCCTTCGCGAGTACGAGCGGGCGGTCATCTTCCGCTTCGGCCGGCAGTCACGGGCCATCATCAACCCGGGCGGCGACGGCAGCGGCCCCGGGCTCATCCTGCTGATTCCCTTCGTCGACAAGATGGTGAAGGTGAGCCTGCGGACGGTTGTCATGGACGTGCCGCCGCAGGACGTGATCACCCGCGACAACGTCTCGGTCAAGGTCAACGCGGTCATCTTCTTCCGCGTGCTCGACGCCAACAAGGCGGTGATCAGCGTCGAGGACTACCTCTACGCGACCTCCCAGATGGCGCAGACGACGCTCCGGAGCGTGCTGGGCCAGCAGGAGCTGGATGACCTGTTGGCCTCGCGGGAGAAGATCAACGAGGAGCTGACCCGCATCATCGACCAGCACACGAACCCGTGGGGTGTGAAGGTGGCCGCCGTCGAGGTCAAGAACGTGGACCTGCCCCAGGACATGCAGCGGGCGATGTCGAAGCAGGCCGAAGCCGAGCGCGAGCGGCGGGCGAAGGTCATCAACGCGGAGGGCGAGTTCCAGGCCGCGGCGAAGCTGGCCGAGGCGGCCGACGTCCTGACCCGCTTCCCGGTCGCGGTCCAGCTCCGGTATTTGCAGACCATGCGGGAGATCGCGTCGGAGCGTAACACCACGACGTTCTTCCCTGTGCCCATCGACCTGTTCGCGCCGATCCTGCGCGCCCTCGGGCAAAGCCAGGAGGCCAAGCCCTGAGGGCAGGTCCCGTCCGCGCGCCGTTGTCGCTTGTAGGCGCAGGGCGGCGCGGGTAGAATGACCGGGTTGCTTCGGAATGACCGGGTTGCTCCGGGGGGTTAGCTCAGTTGGGAGAGCGCGGCGTTCGCAACGCCGAGGTCGAGGGTTCGAATCCCTTACCCTCCACCATGAAATCTTCGCGCGACATATCGCGTAGTTGATCCTCACTCACTCCATCGGCGTCGGACAGCGTGGACGCCGGTGGGCGCGGGTGAACGGCTCCGAAGACCGAATCCAGGTCCACCCGACGCTCGTGCCGATCTCGTTCCAGGTGCCCGTAGGTCCCCGCGGTCTCGTCTGTGCCCGACGAGGCCCGCGGGCTGCATCGGATCATCAGCGCGAGCGTGCGCGACATTCTGGACGCCTACCGCATCCACGCGCAGGCGGCGCCGGTGAGTGACAAGGCGGTCGAGGAGGTCATCTTCCGGGCGGCGCATCCGGTGCCAAGCTTTGATCCCCTTCTCACGGGTTCAACTTGATCTCGACCGTGCACGGTAGATTCGGCCTCGGAAGGCGACGTTCCTGCGGCAGCCCAAAAGAGCCGGACCCTGGCCCGGCGCGTTCGCTACAATCGGGCCCCTGCCCGGCGGGGCACTCGGAGCAAGCCGGCCGGCGACCTATTGGGTCCGCGCGCCCTCACGGAGTCCCACTGATGCTGACGACGGATACTCATCAAGAAGGCAGCGAGAAATCGAAGGAACCGACAGTCAAGGCGCATCGGAGGGGAGAGCATTGAGCAGCCCGGCGCTGACGTCGAGGGAGACCATCCTTGTCGTGGACGACGACGCGGAGGTACTTGCGCTGGCCACGGACATCCTGCAGATGGCGGGCTACACGCTCCTGAGTACAGCAGATCCGCGCCACGCACTCCGGCTCGTAGGCCGCCATGCCGAGCCCATCCATCTCCTCCTGACGGACATCGTGATGCCCCTTATGAGCGGGCTGCAACTCGCGGAGGAGGTCCGAGCGCTCCGCCCCGGAGTGAAAATCCTCTTTATGTCCGCGTACCGCACCGAGGAGATTGAGGACCACCGAGTTCGGCTGACCCCCCGGGGTCTCTTTCTAGACAAACCGTTCACAGTCGCCTGGCTTCAACAGATCGTCCGAGCGGTGTTGGATACTCCAGCGTCCATACCCTGGCCACGGGCCAAGTAACCACGCCCATCGGACTCAATGAACCCGGGTAGCGCCGCCCGACGAGCCGCCGTGCTCGGGGCCCGGCCCCTCCACCTGCGCCCGCCGCACCCACGTAGCCCGGTGGGCTCCCAAGAAATTCCCGGGGTTTTGGGGGGCCTCGAATTTCTGAGGCTACCTCCTCGGCTCAGCGCGCGCCCGGGGGAGGGGTCGCGCCGGAGCAGCGGGCGGACCCGGCGAGCCCGTGTGGAGATCGCGGAGAGGCTTGCCCTCGAGGGAGAGTGGGGGCGCCGGGGGCGCGGTCTGCCGAGTTCTGCGCTATTCTGCTAAGGTGCGGTGTCCAAGTATCGGGGAGTTAGAGCGTCTCAAACTACGAATCCCTTACCCCCAACCATTTGGACACACCGCCGGGACGCCGGAGCGATCCGGCGCCCCGTCCTGCTCTCAGGCGCGGGGCGCGCTACTTGGCGGCGCGGCCCGCCTTGGCGGGGCAGGTCTTGTGATACCAGACGGACCCGAGCTTGGTGTGGTTGCCGTTCTTGTGAATCGTGAGCTTGCACTTGGGGCAGGTGCCCATCCCGGTCTCCCTCGGCGAATGATTTGGCGACGAAAACGAGTATACACGAGGCGCGGCGGATGGTAGGCAATGGCTGCGCCTTCTGCCGAATCGTCGCGAGGGAAAGCCCGGCCGAGATCGAATACGAGGACGACGAAATCCTCGCCTTCAAGGATCTTTACCCGAAGGCGCCGGTCCATCTCCTGATCATCCCGAAGCGGCACATCGAGTCGCTCGCGCGCCTCGAGCCCGGAGACGAGACGGTGGCGGGCCACTGCGTGCGGGTGGCGAGGCTGCTGGCGGAGCGCGCGGGCTACGGTGAGCGGGGATACCGCCTCTCGTGCAATACCGGGCCGGAGGGCGGGCAGGTCGTGTACCACCTCCACTTCCATCTGACGGCGGGGCATCTGACGGCAGGGCGGCGGGGGTGATCCAGGTCCGCGACCTCTCCAAGCGTTACCCCAGCGGCACCGTGGCGCTCGATGGTGTCTCGCTGGACGTTGGAGCGGGCGAGTTCGTCGCCCTGATCGGCTCGAGCGGCGCGGGCAAGTCGACGTTCCTCCGCTGCCTCAACGGTCTCGTGACTCCGACTGCCGGCCACGTGAGCGTGGACGGCCGGGAGGTGACGGGCGCTTCCCGGAGCGGCCTTCGCGGTGCCCGGGCAAGTGTGGGCTTCGTCTTCCAGCAGTTCAATCTCCTCAAGCGGCTCAGCGTCCTCCACAATGTCCTCGTCGGCACCCTGTCCCGGGTGGACATGTGGCGCTCCTTGCTCGGGCGCTTCCCCGGCGGGGAACTCGATCGTGCTCGGCGCACCTTGGGGCGTGTCGGGCTCGAGGGGCTCGAGGACCGGAGAGCGGATACGTTGTCGGGCGGCCAGCAGCAGCGGGTCGCCATCGCCCGCGCGCTCGTCCAGGAGCCCCGCGTGCTCCTGGCCGATGAGCCCAGGTCGAGCCTCGACCCCGCGTCATCCCGGGCCGTGATGGAGCTCCTGCAGGACATCAACCGGGAGGACGGTTTGACCGTCATCGCCTCGCTGCACGTGCTGGACCTGGCGGTGACCTACGGCCGGCGCATCGTCGGGCTCCGGGCCGGCCGGGTCGTCCACGACGGGTCGTCTGCGGGATTGACCCAGGCGGCGGCCGAGGCCATCTTCGGCGGAGAGCCGCTGTGAGTTCCGGGCGACGTTGGGCGGGCGGACTGGCCATCGCGGCCGCTTTCATCTGGTCGGCGTGGTCCACCGAGGTGTCGCTGGGACGGCTCGTCGAAGGCATCCCGTTCATGCTTGATTGATGAACTACCCCGCGGCATCGACCGTGTTGCTGGTGCTCGTGGCGATGGTCATGCTCGTGGATTTCGCCTCGTCGCGGCTGCGCGCGCGGCTCGTCTGAAGGCACCGGCGTGTTTCCTCTAAAGGATGACATCCCGACCCGGACCACACCGTTCATCACGGTCGCGCTCATCGCGCTCAATGTCCTGGTCTTCCTCTACCAGCTCTCCCTCCAGGGAGAGGGCGCGCCCGACGGGGTCCGGGCCTCGCGCGACTTCATCCTGGAGTTCGGGCTCGTGCCGTGCCGCCTGACGGGAGCCTGCTCGCCCGGTTCCTGGCTGCTCCCGCCGGCACTGTCAGTCCTGACTTCAATGTTCCTCCACGGAGGGCTGCTCCACGTCGGCGGCAACATGCTCTACCTGTGGATCTTCGGTAACAACGTCGAGGACACGTTGGGCCACGCCCGCTTCACGCTGTTTTATCTGGCCTCCGGCGCGATCGCGGCGGCGGCGCAGACCGCGCTGAGCGCCACGTCCGCCGTGCCGATGATCGGGGCCAGCGGGGCGGTCTCGGGCGTGCTCGGCGCCTACCTGCTGCTCTTTCCCCGGGCAAATGTGCTGACACTCCTTGTTTTCGGCTTCTTCGTCCGCATCGTGCGCGTCCCGGCCATCCTCGTCCTTGGCTTGTGGTTCGTCGTCCAGTTCGTGAGCGGCCTGGCGACGTGGGGGGGTGCGACCGCTCGCGGCGAGGCCATGGGCGGGGAGACAGCCTGGTTCGCCCACCTGGGCGGGTTTCTCGCCGGGATGGCTCTGCTCTTCGCCCTACGCCCGCGCAACCCCGGGGACGGCCCGCCGGGGCGTTCCTGGTAAGTTCCGCCTTCCGGGCATTTCCCGCTATAATTCGGTATGCTCGGTGACCTGTTTCCGCCTCGATCTGTTCCTTTGGTGATCCGCTCGTGAAGGCCGTCGTGATGGCCGGAGGGTTCGGGACGCGCCTCCGGCCTCTGACCGCCCACCTTCCCAAGCCGCTCGTGCCCGTCGGGAACGTCCCCGTCATGGAGCACATGGTGCGGCTCCTGAAGCGGCACGGTTTCACGGACCTGTGCGTGCTGCTCTACTTCCTGCCTGACACGATCACCTCCTACTTCGGCGACGGCCACCGCTGGGGCGTCAAGGTGACCTATGTCACCCCGCCGGCCGACCTCGGGACCGCCGGCGCCGTGAACTTCGCGGTCGGTGACTCGGACGAGCCGGTCCTGGTCGTATCGGCCGACGTCCTGACTGACATCGACTTGGCCAAGGCTGCCGCCTTCCACAGGGGCCGGGGTGCCGAGGCGACCATGGTGCTGACCCGCGTGGAGCTGCCCCTGGCCTATGGGATCGTGATCACCGACGAGGAGGGGCGGGTGCTCCGCTTCCTCGAGAAGCCGGCGTGGGGAGAGGTGTTCAGCGACACGATCAACACCGGCATCTACCTCCTCGATCCCTCGGTGTTTCCGGCCATCCCTGCGGGCCGCTCCTACGACTTCGGGAGGGAGCTGTTCCCGGCGCTCCTCGCCGGCGGCCGCCCGCTCTGGGGCCACGTGGCCGAGGGCTACTGGCGGGACGTCGGCGACCTGGCGGAGTACCGGACGGCGCACCTCGATCTCCTCCAGGGCAAGATCGGTGTGGACATCCCGGGGGAACGGCACGTCTCGGAGGGGCACACGGTGTGGCTCGACGAGGGCGCCCATGTGGACCACTCGGCGCGGCTCTCGGGCTCCGTCATTCTCGGCCGAGGGGCGCAGGTGGCGGCCGGGGCACGCGTCGCCAACTCGGTCATCGGGCCGGAGACCGTTATCCAGGCGGGTGCGGATGTCGAGGGCAGCGTCGTCTGGGACGGCGTGGAGATCGGCCCGGGCGCAGCGGTCAAGGAAGCCGTGATCGGGCGCAAGAGCGTCGTGGGGGCAAACGCCTTCCTGGCCGAGGGCGTCGTAATTGCCGACTTTTGCCGAATAGGCGAGGGAAGCGTCGTCAAGGCCAACGTGAAGGTCTGGCCGTACAAGGAAGTCGAGGACGGCGCGACGCTGGCGATGAGCCTCGTGTGGGGCGAGCGGTGGTCGCGGGCGCTGTTCGGCCGCTACGGGGTCACCGGGCTGGCCAACAGCGAGGTCTCCCCCGAGTTCGCCTCCAAGCTGGGCGCCGCCTTGGGGGCCAGCCTCGGCAGGCGGCGCGCGGTGATCACCAGCCGCGATCATCACAAGACCTCGCGGATGATCAACCGGGCCCTGATGGCCGGGGTGCTCTCGGTGGGCGTTGACGTCCACGAC
>JACORX010000126.1 GCA_016179165.1 Candidatus Rokuibacteriota bacterium
CGTCGGGGGCGTGTCGACGCTCGACCTGAACTACGTCGAGGACTCGGGCGCCGAGGTGGACATGAACGTGGTCATGACGGGCGCGGGCGCGTTCGTCGAGGTGCAGGGGACGGCCGAGCAGACGCCCTTCGGCCGGGACAGCCTGGCCGCCATGCTGGAGCTGGCGGAGCAGGGCATCGGGCGCCTGATCGGGCTCCAGCGGCGCGCCGTCGACGCGCGCGGCGAGGCGTGCTTCGTCCTCTGAGTCGGCGTCCTCTGAGTCGGCGTCCTCTCATCGGACGCTGGTGCTGGCCACGGCCAACCGCGCCAAGGCGCGCGAGATGGCCGCGCTCCTCGAAGGCACCCCCTTCCGTATCCTGAACCTCGCGGATTTCCCCGGAGTCACCATGCCTCCCGAGGGCGAATCGTCCTACGCTGAGAACGCGCTTGCCAAGGCGCGCGCTGTCGCCTCCGCGACGGGCGAGCTGTCCCTGGCGGACGACTCGGGCATCGAGGTAGACGCCCTCGGCGGCGGCCCCGGCGTGCTCTCGGCCCGCTACGGCGGCCCCGGCTTGAGCGATCCCCAGCGCTGCGAGGTCATGCTGAGGGAGATGGCGGCAGTCCCGCGCGAGCGGCGGACCGCGCGCTTCCGCTGTCTCATCGCCATCGTCTGCCCGCGCCGCCGCCGCGAGATCACCTTCGAAGGCGTGGTCGAGGGTATCCTGCTGGACGCGCCGCGCGGAGACGGTGGCTTCGGCTACGACCCGCTCTTCTTCTACCCGCCGCTCGGGCGCGGCTTTGCCGAGCTCGTGGCCGATGAGAAGAACCGCGTCAGCCATCGCGCGCAGGCATGTCAGCAGGCCCGCGCCTGGCTGCTCTCCGAGCCTTGAACGGCCGTCGGGCCGGGCGGTATACTCGCGAGGACACACCGGGGTGTGGCGCAGCTCGGTAGCGCACCTGCTTTGGGAGCAGGGGGTCGGAGGTTCAAATCCTCTCACCCCGACCATTCCACGACTCGCCGGCGGCCGCAGGGTTTGTGGTCGCCGGCGGGTCTTCCTTGCAGCGCACGGCGCAGCATGACCTCGATGTCTCGAGGAGGAGAGTTCCATGGCGATCGTCAAAAGGGCGTCCTACTTCAAGATGATGGTCCCGAACCGGCCGGGGCAGGGCGCGCGCGTGCTCGGCACGCTCCAGAAGGCCGGTGTCAACCTGACCGCCTTCTCAGGCTTCCCCCACGGGGGCGGCGCCCAGATAGACTTCATCCCCGCGAAGCCGTCCGCCTTCCGCGCGGTCGCCCGGAAGAACAAGTGGAAGATCGCCGGCCCCAAGCGGGCCTTCCTGGTGAGCGGCAGGGATCGTGTCGGCGAGGGGGCCAAGCTCATGGCCAAGCTCGCGGCGAAGCGGATCAATGTCATTGCCATCGACGCGGTCTGCGCGGGCAGCGGCCGCTATGGCGCCATCCTCTGGGTCTCTCCCGGCCAGTACGGCAAGGCGGCGCGCGCGCTCGGGGCGAGATAGAGACCCGGCCACACCGAATAGCGGGACGCAGACCGTGTGAGGCCGAATCGCGGTCGGCTACTTCCCGGCGCCTGCCAGGGGACGGTACGCTACGTCACCGGACAGAAGCGCGAAACGCGGTTCCATGCACGACGCCGTCCAGCCGGTCTCCACCAGATGCGTGCACCGCTTGGTGCAGATGACGGCTCCGCCCCTCCCGAATCGCGAGCACGCCACGACATCCGACGGTTCTTCCGATCCGGCCTGAGTGAGAAACGAGGTCGTCACCCAGCGCTTCGAGAACGGGCAATAAAACCCTGTTCTCGCCACGCTCGGCGAGGTGTAGAACACCCAGCCTGCAATCCCCAGCAGGATCACGGACCCCACGGCCACGACGGCCGGTACGACCAGGACGAGCAGGATGAACGTTGCTGCCAACGTGCCGATCCATTCCATGAGTTTCACCCCCCGTCAACGACGGTGAACCCACCCCATAAGCGTCCTCCTCCAGACCACGGAACTCAATGATGCGGACACCTCATTTCCGTGGGCTGGATGGCCGAAAGCCGGCGGAATGTGGACATGAAGCCCGATTCTACGGATTCTCCGTGGAAGCCCCACGGGCTGCACGGAACCCTCGGCCTGGGCGCGGTGACGGCCGGCGGCGTCGGGCCCATCATCTACGTGCTGCTGGGCGCCGTGACAGCGCATGCCGGCGCAGCGGACGATTCCGGCCCACGCCGGGGGTCGCCGAATTCCTCCTTGACACTCCGTCGGCGCGCGCTTAGGGTCTCGTCTGGAATGTTTCAGAAACGATGAGACGCGGGAGACGCGGCACGACAATCCGGGGGTTGGCGGGGCGGGCCGGGGGCCGGCATCGTTTTCGGCTCGGTCCTGCCCGACGATTCCGAGACCGAGGCCCTCATCACCTCCGGGTCCCCGTGCATCCAGTACAACCGCGGGTTGCGCTCTGGTCTCGGTAGCTACATTGTCGCGGACAACGTCCGGGCCGGCATGGACGCGACCGCGCACCTGATCGGCCTCGGTCACCAGCGGATCGGATTCATCGCGGGCACGCCCGAGGCCTCCGCGGCTCACCAGCGCATGGCAGGGTATCGGGCGGCGCTCCAGGCGGCCGGGATCGAGTGGACGAGGAATTCATCCGCGACGGGCGCTACCAGCCCTGATCATCCGGCGGACGTGCGGAGCCGTGCGATGAGCGGCGGCACCCGCCTGACCGACGCATTCGTCGCCGCCGCCCAGGCGCGCCTGCTCGCGCGGATCGACGGGACGGCGCCCGATCACGAGCTGATCTGGTGCGACTACTTCCTTCTCGAGGCGCTCGCGCGCCGGCAGGGGCGATGAACTTCGAGCCGACCGAGACCCAGCAGCTCGTGCGCGAGATGGTGCGGACCTTTGCGGACAAGGAGATCAAACCTCGTGCGGCCGCCATCGACCGCGAGGACGCCTTTCCCCGCGACCTCTATCGGCGCATGGCCGACCTCGGCCTGCTGGGGATGACGCTTCCCGCCGAGTACGGCGGCTCCGGCGCCGACACCGTGAGCTGGGCGATCGCCGAGGAAGAGCTGGCGCGCGCGAACGCCTCCCTGGCCGACGCGCAACTGGTGGCGAAGCTCATGAGCGACGTCATCCTCATCAACGGGAACGACGAGCAGCGCGCCCGCTACCTGCCGGCGATCGCGCGGGGCGAGAAGATCTGCGTCATCGCCCAGACCGAGCCAGGCGCGGGCTCCGACGTGGCCGGCGTGCAGACGCTCGCGCGGCCGACGGCGGACGGCTACGTCCTGAACGGCACCAAGCGCTTCATCACGCTGGCCCTCGTCTGCGACCTCGCCGTCGTCGTGGCCACCACCGACCGGACGAAGCGCCACGAAGGCATCGCGCTCTTCCTCGTGGACGCCGAGACGCCGGGGTTCCGCCACGGCGCCAAGGACCCGGTCATGGGCGTGCGGGGCCTCGAGACCGGCGAGATCGTCTTCGAGGACTGCCACGTCCCGCACTCGGCCGTGCTGGCGCCGCCGGGCCTGGGCTTCAAGCAGGCGATGCGCTCGCTGAACAAGGGCCGGATCGGGATCGGCTCCCAGGCCGTGGGAATCGCGCAGGCTGCGATGGAGGAGGCGATCGCCTACGCGCGGGAGCGCACGGCCTTCGGCCAGCCGATCGCGAACTTCCAGGCGATCCAGTTCATGCTGGCCGACATGTCGGCGCAGATCGAGGCCGCGCGGCTCCTCGTCCGGAAGGCCGCGTGGCTCACGGACCAGGGCCGCGTGCCGGTGCGCGAGGCGGCCGAAGCGAAGCTGGTGGCGTCCGAGACGGCCGTGCGCGTCGTCCACGAGGCGCTGCAGATCCACGGGGCGGCCGGTTATTCGAGCGAGTCGACGATCGAGCGGCTTTACCGCGACGTCCGGCTCTATCCCATCTGGGAGGGCACGAGTCAGAACCAGCGGATCATCATCAGTCGTGAGCTGCTGCGTGGGCCGCGGTAGGGCAGCCGGCGCGAGCGGCGGAGGAGGGACGATGGGAGCGGCAGCCAGGGAGGCGTTCGCGGCCCTGCACCTCGGCAAGACGGCGACGATGCGCAAGACCGTCGGGGAGTCCGACGTCTACCTCTTCGCCGGGATCACCGGCGACCTGGGGCCGAACCACGTGGACGAAGAGTTCATGCGCAAGACACCCTACGGCCGCCGGATCGCGCACGGCGTCCTCGCCGTGGGCTTCATGTCCACCTGCTCGACGAAGGTCATCGGCGACCTGCCGCCCGCGGCCGTGGTCTCCTACGGCTACGACCGCATCCGCTTCCCGAAGCCGCTCTTTATCGGCGACACCGTCACCGTCACGTACGAGATCGTCGAGCGCGACGAGGCGACGATGCGCACCTTCGCCAAGGTGACGTGCATCACGGAGCGCGGTGACACCGTCGCCGTGGGCACGCACATCCTCAAGGTTGTCGAATGACCGACCGGCCGCCGCTCGCCGTGCTGTCGGGGGTGCGGGTGCTGTCGTTCACCCAGTTCCTCCTGGGGCCCTCCGGCGTCCAGTTCCTCGCCGACCTCGGCGCCGACGTGGTCAAGATCGAGCCGCCGGGCGGCCGGCTCAGGGAGCGCAACTGGTCGGGCGCGAACCTCTACCTCAACGGCGTGAGCGCCTTCTTCCTGGCCGCGCATCGGAACCAGCGCAGCCTGACGCTCGATCTCAAGCATCCGGAGGGGCAGGAGATCGCCCGGCGGCTCGTCGAGCGCGCCGACGTGCTCGTCCAGAACTTCCGCCCGGGCGTCATGACGCGCCTCGGCCTCGACTGGGAGCAGGCGCGGGCGATCAACCCGCGGCTCATCTACGTCTCCGCCTCCGGTTACGGGGAGAAGAGTCCGTACCGCGATCGCCCAGGGCAGGACCTGCTCATGCAGGCCATCTCGGGGCTGGCCTCGATCTCGGGCCGGGCGGGCCAGCCGCCCACGGCCGTGGGGACGGCCGCGATCGACCAGCACGGCGCCTCCCTCCTGGCCGTCGGGGTGCTCGCCGCGCTCCTCGAGCGCGCGCGAACGGGGCAGGGCCTGCACGTCGAGGTGAGCATGCTGCGGGCGGCGCTCGACCTCCAGATCGAGATCGCGACGTACGTGCTGAACGGGGCGCGGCTCGAGAAGAGCGCGACGCCGCTCGCCAGCACCTTCCACCCGCCGCCGTACGGCCTCTACGAGACGAGCGACGGGTACCTGGCGCTCTCGATGTCGCCGCTGGCGGCGCTTCGCGACGCGCTCGACCTGCCCGCCCTCGAGCCCTACACGACGGTCCGGTGGCCGTTCGAGTCGCGCGAGGAGGTGGCGCGCCTGATCGAGCCGGTCATCAGGACGCGCAGCACCGCCGAGTGGCTCGAGCACCTCCTGCCCCGCGGTATCTGGGCGGCGCCGGTCCTGACGCTCCCCGAGACGTTCGCCGACCCAGCCGTGCAGGCGGCGGAGCCGGTCGAGGAGATCGATCACCCCGTGGCCGGTCGAGTGCGGCTCCTGCGTTTCCCGCTCGAGCTGTCGAGCGGACGCGCGACGATCCGCCGGCCGCCGCCGATGCCGGGCGAGCACACCGAGGAGATCCTGCGCCAGTGCGGGTACGCCGACGACGCCATCCGTCGCCTCCGCGACGCGAGCGTCGTGTGAGCGAAGAGGAGAACCAGGCAGTCAACGGTCCACCGCGGACCAGGGAGGATGCTATGAGCGGCTCCGATCTGACGTAGGTCCCCGGCCTCGACCGGCGGGCCTTCCTCGCCACCCTCGGTGCCGGGCTCGCCGGGGCCGGCGCGCTGGGGGCGCGCCCCGCCGCCGCGCAGCTCCGCATCGACATCGATGCCCCCGCCATCGCCTACGTGGACTACGTGCAGGCCATGACCGCTCAGTTCCTCGGGCCCCGGAACCGCTACCACGTCATCTGGAACAACGACGACTGGGGGCAGCTGTTCGGGCGGTTCCTCGAACCCATCGACGACGTGAAGCGGCCGTGGGCGGAGGACCGGGCGTGGATGATACGTCATGCCGGCAAGCAAACCGCGGCCCCCTTTGTGCTCACGGCCGGCGTCATGTTCTACCGGAACGACCTCGTGGCGGAGAACGAGCTCCCGAAGACCTTCGACCAGCTGGTCGTGGCCTCGAAGAAGGCCCAGAGCAAGGGGGCGAAGTGGGGCATCATGGGCGGCTCCGGCTTCCCCCACCTCCGACACGAGGCGGAAGGGCTTATGCTGGGGTGAGCGATGGGAGGGCGATCGAAGCCTATCGGCCACGCCGAGGCCGCTCACTCGCGAGAGGAGACGAGACGATGACTCGTTGGCTGACTGTGGTCGCGATGGTCGGATTGATTGCTGCCGGCGCCGGGCGCCCCACTCGGGTGCAGGCTGGTTCGGGCGTGGAGCCGGCGCTCTGGCGGGCCGCGGGAGTGGCGCAGCTTTCGAACCCGGCGCCTGCCCCACCTCTGAGCCTGCGCGACCTCTCCGGCGAGCTGGTCGATCTCCGCAGCTTGCGCGGCCGCGTGGTCATGATCTACTTCTGGGCCACCTGGTGACCGCACTGCACGAGGGAGTTGCCCTCGATAAACGCGCTGGGCGCCGAGCTGTCGGGTGAGGGGCTGACCGTCTTGCTGGTGGACATCTCCGAGTCGCGCGACGTCGTCGCCAGGACCGTGGCCGCCCGTGGCTACACGGCGCGTGTGCTGCTGGACACGACCGGTCAGGCGGCGGACGTCTACCGGGTGACCGGTACGCCGACGGTCTATCTCATCGGGCGTGACGGCTTGCTGATCGGGGGCGCCGTCGGCCCACGCCCGTGGACGTCACCTTCGGGGCGCGCGCTGCTCCACGCGCTCTTGAGCCCTACTGGCCCGCCCCCGGTCCGATGAAGCCCAACGAACCCCCCTGTTCTTCTACCTGAAGAGCTATCAGCCGCCTCCGCGCCCGCTATGGTGCGGCACGAATGGAGCAGGCTAACGAGGGGGGGGCGGTGGCGGCGGCATCATCTCGGGAGGAAACGAACGGCTTGCTGGCGGCGGCGGGGGCGGTGGCGGGGCTGCGACTGCACCTCTCCGATAGGGGCTGCGCACGACCCCTGGGATCTGATTGCCCTTCGCGTACATGCACTGCTGGTACGAGACGTCGTAC
>JACORX010000111.1 GCA_016179165.1 Candidatus Rokuibacteriota bacterium
CGTCCCGGGCGAGGATGGCCCGAACCACCCGCGCGTGCTCCTCGAGCCCGACCTCGAGCCCTGACGGCTGAAACATCAGCGTGTACCGCGACATCTCCACGTAGTCCTGGAGATTCATGAGGATGGCCGGCAGGCGCCGGGTCTGGCTTGCCTGCCAGATTGCCTGGTGGAGCAGGAGGTAGTTCCGGCGGAGCGTCTCCGTGTCCCGGGCCGCCGTCGCCACCTCGAGCTCCTCGAGGATCGCCTGGATCGTCTTTGCGTGCTCCTCGGTCAGCCGCTCGGCCGCCGTCCGCGCCGCAAGGCCTTCCAGCTGGATCCGGAGGTGATAGATCTCCTCCAGATCTCCGCGGGTCAGGCTCGTGACCACGGCTCCTTTGTGTGGCGTGCTGACAACTAACCCTTCCTGGGCCAGTCGCGTCAGAGCTTCGCGCACCGGCGTCTTGCTCACCTCGAGCCGCTTGGCGAGCTCTGTCTCGGACACGGTGGCGCCCTGGCCCAGGTCCCCACGGATGATGGCTCGCCGGAGCTTGCGATAAACCACCTCGGAGAGGGGCAGGTAGTGCTCGTTCTCTTGGGCGGCTCGCATGGGTGGTTCGGGTCCTGAAAAATATCGGATTCAGGACGCTGGATACCTTGCCGCGCACTGTCGCACGACCCAAAGAGACACCACAATAGACTGTCCGAGCCATTTTTCTAGTGCGCACGCGTCACGGCTCTCCCGCGGAGCCTGCCGGCTAACCGAGGAGATCGCGGTTCTGCGGGCTGAGCTTCATGCGCTCGGGCGTCCAGGGAGGATCGAAGGTGATGCGGACGTCCACGCTGAGGACGCCGGGCACAGCCATGATGGCCCGCCGGATCCAGCCCGGCATGACCTCGTGGACGGGGCAGCCTGGCGCCGTCAGCGTCATGGTGATGGTGACGGCGCCGTTGACGATGTCGATGCCGTAGACCAGCCCGAGCTGGACGACAGACATGCCGAGCTCGGGATCGAACACGCCGCCGAGCGCCTCGATCACCTGCTCGCGCGTCGGCGCGTCCGAGGAGCCGGCGATAGCAGGCCCGCGGTGCAAGGCGCTCATCCCGTGCGCGCTCCCACCGCGGCGGCGGGCTGCCGTCCGCCCGGCGCCATGTGCTGAAGGACCCGCGCGACCGCCGCGGCGAAGCAGACCGCGCCTGCGGCCAGTATCACGCCCGCGGCGCCGATGAGGCGCACGTGGCCGACGGCGAGCGCCGCGGTCAGGGCCGCGACTCCACCCGTGAGGAGCGCGTAGGCGAGCGCCTCGGCCGCGGGCCAGCCCAGCTGGGCCAGCGTCGGCACGGGGGCGCGGCCCACCTGGGGACTGTAGACCCGGTACCAGACGAGGAACGGAATGATCTTCAGCATCATCCCCACGATGGTGAGCGAGACCCAGCCTCCCAGCGCGAGGACCGCGTAGGCCAGCGCGGCGCGCGGTCCCGAGAGGAGGTCGAAGGCCAACGCGAGCCCCACGGCCGCGGCCGAGATCAGCAAGGTCGACCCTGTCAGCACGAAGCGCAGGCCCCAGT
Organism: Candidatus Rokuibacteriota bacterium; assembly: GCA_016179165.1. Taxonomy (GTDB): domain Bacteria; phylum Methylomirabilota; class Methylomirabilia; order Rokubacteriales; family CSP1-6; genus AR37. The sequence goes on from JACORX010000111.1 coordinate 1,546, forward strand.
CGAGGGCGGGGCGTTTGCGGTCGCGGGCCATGCGTGACACCCATGTGAGATGCGCCGCTGCTGCGGCGGCGACCACGATCGCGCCGGGTACCACGAGGGCGGGGGCCCCGAGCAGGCCCGTGACGACCCCGGGCACGCCGAGCGCCAGTCCCCAGAACTGGACCCGCTCGGGCCAGCCGTTGGGCTCCGGCGCCAGCATGAACATCGGATAGACCCGCGCCGCGACGCCGATGACCATGGGCGCCACCCAGCCCAGGAGCGCCAGGTGGAAGTGGGCGTGGAGCGTCGGGAAGAACGAGCCCGGGAGGAACTTCCAGATTCTGTCCGCGCCCAGGATGAGCCCGAAGACAACGGTCAGCCCGAGTCCGGTGAAGGCCATGGCGATGAAACGCGCCGTGAAGCTCCACCGCTCGACGCCGCGCAGCGTCAGCGCCACGTTGATGAGATGCATCCCCACGCCTGCGCCCACCATGACGGCAGCAACCAGGAGCCCGGGCCGCCGGCCGATGTAGAAGTGCGACACGATGCCGGCGATGCCGACCGCCAGGATCCACAACTGCCAGCGTGCCAGCCGCTCGCTCCACACCCGGCGTTCGAGCACGATGGGGATGAGCTGGTACGAGGCGCCCATGATGCTGAGCGTGATCCATCCCAGCGTTACCGTGTGGGTCAGCGCAGTGAGGCGCGGGTGGTAGTAGTGCGCGGCGAGCTCCGGGGCGAGGACCGGCACGGCGGCGCAGGCCAGGACGAAGGCCGCTACGGCGGTCACGAGATAGGACAGGGGCAACGTCGGCGACGGCGTGCCGGCCGCGCTGGGCCCCCGCCCGGTCATGACGGCGGCGCGGGGCGGTGGATCACGATGCGCACGAGGCCGGGTTCGATCTCCTCCGTGTCGTGCAGGAAGCCGCGCTCGTCGAGCTGGGGGTAGAGGAGCATGGGCCGCCGCTCGTGGAGCACGACGAGGCGCTGTCCCGGCCGCACCGAGTCGAGCCGATCGAGGATCTGGACCAGGGGCTCCGGAGGCTCGAGCCCGCGCACGTCGAGAACGACCATGTCACCGTCGGCGGAGGCGGTGGCGCGAGCGCCCGCGACCGCCTCCGCCGGCGCAGAGGGCTCACGGTAGAACCAGACGGTCCAGTCGTCCGGCGCGCTCTGCTCGGCCCAGTGAGCGAAGCCGCGCTTGCCGAGCACGGCAAGGAGCGGCACGGGCTCGAAGGGCACGCGCAGGACGAGCGCCTGCTCCGGAGCCAGCGCCTTGACTGTCGCCATGATCCTGGCGAACGGATCCCGGCCGCGTCGGATGTCCTCTCGAACGTCGAGGCGGACCTCGTTCGTCTCGGTGATCCGGCGGAGCGCCTGCGGGCGGTCTGCCACGACGCCTACGCCTTCACGGCCGCCGGGCGGTTGAGCGCGTCCAGCAGTCCCTCGAGCGGGACGCCCGCCGAGGCGGCGGCCTCACGCAGCGTCAGGTGCGCTCCACAGCAGTGGTTGATCCCCATCTCCTTCATGATGTCGAGCGCCCCAGCGTAGTGGTGGGCGACGCCGCCCACCGTGAGATCGGCGGTGATGGGCGCGCCCGCGGCGTGAGCCGTCGCGGGCGAAGCGGATTGGCAGCCGCATTCGTGAGCCATGGTGTCCTTCCTCCTCGAAAGAGAAGTTACGCCACGGCGCTCGATGTGCCTATGACGGCGGTCATAGGTGGTGAAGCAATGGACAAGCGGCGGGGATCAGTCCTCGGGTTCGCCCGCCGCGATCTCGGCGAGGGCTGTCTTGTCGACGATGACGAGGCGGCCGCCCTCGTCGAGGACGAGCCCGGCCTTGAGCCAGCTGCTCACGCTGCGGATGGCGGTCTCCACCGTGGTGCCCGTCATGTCGGCGAGGCTCTGCCGCGTGAGATGGAAGGGCAGAGCCAGTCCCGCATTCGTGCGCGCGCCGTCGCGCTCGGCTAGCCGGAGGAGTGTCGCGGCCAGCCGGGCCTCGACCGGGTCGACGGACAGCGACTTGACCGAGTCATGGGCTGCGCGCAGCCGGCGCCCGATCATGAGCGCCATCTCCTTGATCACGGCCGGGTGCCGTTCGCTCGCGGCGATCAATGCTTCTGCCGGGATCTTGAGCACGGTGGTGGATTCGAGGGCCTGGGCGGCAGCCGGATACGGGCGCTTCTCGATGACGGCGACGCCTCCGAAGATCCCGCCGGGGCCCAGCAGATCGAGCACCACGTCCTTGCCGGCACGCGAGTGTCTGACGATCTTCACGCGCCCCGACGTGACCACGCAGAGCCAGCGCGCCGGGTCGCCCTCCATGAAGACGTATTCGCGCCCCCGGTACGTCTCCTCGCGAGCCGCTCCGGCCAGGACCTCGATCTCCTTGGCCGGCAACCCGGCGAACACGGGGTTGGACTTGATCGCCGCCGCCCGCTCGCCCGTGGCCATGGCCGAGACAATACCACGGCCCGCCGCGCCCCATCCGTGGCGCCGGTGCCCCAGCCGCAGCCCGGGATCGCGGGCTAACGGCGCGAAATCACGGTTCCGGTCCGTGGCACCGGCGTTGCACTTCTCACGGCCGGCAGTGACCACTCCGTCAGGGGAGGTAGCCATGCAAGTCAGCGAGTTGATGAGCCGGAACGTGGTGACGATCACGGCCGAGGATTCCTGCCTCGAGGCGGTGCCCGTGAAGGACGTCATGTCCTCGCCCGTCATGAGCGTCCCGCCAAGGCCGACTTCGTCGAGGCGGCACGCATCATGCTGGAGGGCAAGGTCGGCTCTCTCCCGGTGGTCGAGGGCGGGAAGGTCGTCGGCATCGTGACCGAAACGGACGTGCTGCGGCAGATCTGCAAGGCCGACGCCGCGTGCTCCGAGGACATCGCGGAGATTGTCGTCTCCTACCCGTGACGGGGGGCCGCCTCTTCCGCGTGGCGCTCGAAGAGCCGGGTGACGGCAGATTCGCATGAGCACGCAGGCCTGGCACGCGCTCGACGCTCCCGAGCTGGCGGCGCTGCTGGGCGCTGATATCGGGGTCGGGCTGTCCGAGGAGGAGGCCCGCGCCCGGCTCGAGCGGGTGGGGCCGAACCGCGTCGGCGAGTACCGGGAGAGGCCGATCTGGCGGCTCGTCCTCGACCAGTTCGGGAGCCTCGTCGTCCTGCTCCTGCTCGGCGCCGCAGTTGTGGCATGGGGCATGGGTGAGCGCCTCGAGGCAGTGGCGATCCTGGCTGCGCTCCTCCTCAACGCCGCGGTCGGCGCCGGCTCGGAGTGGCGGGCGCGGCGTTCTCTCGCCAGGCTCCGCGCCTTGGCCGTGCCCCAGGCCATGGTGCGGCGAGGAGGGAGGACGCGCTCCATCCCGAGCGTCGAGCTCGTCCCCGGCGATCTCATCGTGCTCGAAGCGGGAGCCCAGGTGCCCGCCGATGCCAGGCTCGTCAGCGCTGCCGCGCTTCGGGTCAACGAGGCCTCGCTCACCGGCGAGAGCTTGCCGGCTGACAAGGACGCCCAGGCCCGCCTTCCGGCCGACCCGCCGTTGTCCGAGCGGCGCACGATGGTCTATCTGGGCACCGACGTCCTCGCCGGGACCGGCACGGCCGTGGTGACGGCGACGGGGCTCGCCACCGAGCTCGGGCGGATCGGCCAGCTGGTCGCCCTCGCGGGCGAGCGGGAGACGCCGCTCGAAGCGCAGGTCGAGGCCCTCGGCCGCCGCCTCGTGGTGCTGGCGCTCGCCATCTGCGCGGTCGTCGGCGTCGCCGGCATTCTCCACGGCGAGCCGATCGCGCTCATGCTCGAGACCGCCATCAGCCTCGCCGTGGCCGCCATTCCCGAAAGCCTGCCCGCGATCACGACGGTGGCCCTGGCCGCCGGGCTCTGGCGGCTCGCGCGGGCCGGCGCCCTCGTGCGGCGGCTGTCTGCCGTCGAGACCCTCGGCTCCACGACGGTGATCTGCGCGGACAAGACCGGCACCATGACCGAGAACCAGATGACCGTGAAGCGCCTCGTGCTCGACGGCCGCTCGTTTGCCGTCGAGGGCGGCGGCCGCTCGCCGGCGGGCGCCATCACCGGGGACGCGGGGCGCGTGGATGGCCGGGCCGATCCGGCCGTCCGGCTGCTGCTCACCGCCGGGGTGTTGGTCAACGACGCGCATGCCGCGCCTGGGGAAGACGAGCTCGCGCTCGGCGGCGATCCGACTGAGGCCGCGCTGCTGGTGGCAGCGCTCAAAGCGGGCCTCGATCCCGTGGTGCTCCGGCTGGCCTGGCCGCGCCGGCGCGAGATCCCATTCGACCCGGCGACGCGGCTGATGACGACGTTCCACGAAAGCCCCGAGGGGCAGCGCGCCCTCTTCGTCAAGGGCGGGCCCGGCGCGGTGCTGGACCTCTGCACGCGCCGGGAGAGCGCGGCGGGCCTGGCGCCGATGACGGAAGTCGAGCGCGGGCGCATCCGGGTCGACAACGACGCACTCGCGGCAGACGGGCTGCGCGTCCTCGCAGTGGCGTGGCGTCCGGAGGGCTGGCCGGCCGGGGGTCTTCCCGTCGATCTCGTCTTCCTCGGGCTAGTCGGGCTCGCCGATCCCATCCGACCCGGCGTGGAGGAAGCCATCGGCCGCTGCGCCCGCGCCGGCATCCGCACCGTCATGCTGACGGGCGACCAGCGCGCCACGGCAGAGGCGGTCGGCCGCCGGCTCGGACTACCGCCGGAGGCAATCCGGAGCCGCGTCACACCCGAGGGCAAGATGAAGCTTGTCGAGGAGTTGCAGAGACGGGGCGAGGTGGTGGCGATGACGGGCGACGGTGTCAACGACGCGCCAGCGCTCGCGCGCGCGGACATCGGCGTCGCGATGGGCCGCGGCGGTACGGACGTGGCGCGCGAAGCCGCCGACCTCGTGCTGACAGATGACAATTTCGCCACGATCGTCCGGGCGGTCGAGCAGGGGCGCGTGATCTACGCCAATCTCCGGAAGACCATCCACTTCCTGTTCTCCTGCAACCTGTCCGAGATCCTCACGATCTTCGTGGCGATCCTGCTGGGCTACCCGACACCGCTCCTTCCGCTGCAGATCCTGTGGATCAACCTGGTCACGGACACCCTGCCGGCGCTCGCCCTCGTGCGCGATCCCGCCGAGCCCGATGTGATGACGCGCCCTCCCCGCGATCCCGCCGAGGCGCTGGTGACCTGGAGCTTCGGGTTTCGCATTCTCATCGAGGGGGCGCTTCTGGCGGCCGGCGTCCTCAGCGCCTATCTCTGGGCCGCGTGGCAGGACGGCCCCGGGCCGCGTGCAACCACCATGGCGTTCGTCGCCATCGTGCTCATCCACCCCTTCCAGGCGATGCACTGCCGGTCCGAGCAGACAAGCTGGTGGCGGCTTCCAGTCAACCCGCTGAGCTGGATGGCGCTGGGTGTCCTCGTTGCGCTCCAATGGGCTGCAGTCGGGCACCTGTCGATGAACCGGCTGCTGGGCACCGTGCCTCTCGCCCTGAGCGACTGGGGCGTGGTGGCCGTCGCGGTCCTCTGGCCAGTCGGGGTGGGGGAAGCCGCCAAATCCTGGGGTTGGCGGGTATCATTGAGGCACGCCCGCCCCACCGGAAGTGGTCCGGAGAGGCACAGGCGCAGTCAAAGCCTTTGGAATCCTTGAAGCCGGTGCTTGGCATCCCCGTTGCTGTTGGAATAGGGGCCGGATTCCCACGAGAGGACTGACCATGGCCATCGAGATCCAGGGGGTGGAGAGGGATCGGGCTCTTCGTGCTCGAGCGGTCAAGGTGATCGGGGCGGCACTCAAGTCGATCAAGGAGGAGCCTGTCAGGGCGAAGATCACGTTTTTTGACGACAACGGGCCCAAGGGTGGGCTCGGCAAGCGCTGTGCCGTGGACCTGCGCCTGCCGTACCGGCCGCCGATTCACGTCGAGCAGATTGCCGAGACGAGTCGGCTGGCATTCGACGGCGCTTTCGGTGCGCTCGAGCGCCAGTTGGAGCGCTACCGCGAGCGCGACCGCGACATCAAGCGTCGCCCGAAGAAGTATTTCGCCGCCAAGCGGCTGCTGTCCGGCGGCCCGCAAGGGCCGGCCCGGGCCAAGCGCGTCAGACGGCGGAAGGAGGTTTAGGGCCATGAAGCGCATCGTCGTCCCTCTGGACGCATCTCCGGTCGCCGAATCTGTGCTGCCCGTGGTGGCTGATCTCGCCCGCGCAGGAGGGGGCGGTATCCGGCTGCTGCGCGTGGAGCCGCTGCCCAACAACTGCGTCGACGTTGACGGGCGCGTCGTCGCTTACGCGGACCAGGAGATGGCGCGGCTCGAGGCGGAAGGGTTCGACTATCTCAGGAGCGTTGCGACCAGGTTGGGCGGGATCCACATCGAGTCGTGCGTGCGGTTCGGCGACCCGCTCGACGAGATCCTCAAGGAGGCGGACGCGTTCGACGCCGACCTGATCGCGGTAACGACGGCCGGCAGGAGCGGACTCGGACGGGCGGTGCTCGGCAGCGTGGCCGAGCGTGTCTTCCGCAAGGCAGAGACGCCCGTGCTCCTCTACCGGCCGAGCCGGGCCGATCTCGCCTGACGCCGTGGGAGCCCCTGTGATGGACCTGCGCGCCCGGATGGCTGAGTTGGCCAAGATCGGCAAGACGGAGGCCCCGGTGGTCAGCGTGTATCTGGACACCCGCTGGAGCGACGAGCACCAGCGGGACCGCGTCCGCATTTTCCTCAAGAACGAGATCGCCAAGGCGAGGGACGCCAGAAGCCGGCGCGCCGCCCCGGCCGATCTCGAGTGGATTGAGTTCGCGGGGGGCGAGCTGGTTTCTCAGGCGGCCGCGCCCGACGCGCGCGGCGTGGCGCTCTTCGCCTGCGAGTCCGCCGGGCTGCGCGAGGTACTGCGTTTTCGCACGCCGTTCGTCGACTCCTTTGCCGTGGACGACACGCCGTTCCTGGCGCCGTTGACCGCAGCCGTCCAGCAGACGCTCGCGACCCTCGTCGCCTTCGTGGACTCCGAGAGCGCACGCCTGATGCACGTGACCCGCGAGGGTCTGGGGGAGGAGGTCGCGCTCGCGACCGACATGCCGGGGCACCACAGCCGGGGCGAGTGGGTGCTGTTCGCTCAGTCGCGCTACGAGCGGCATATCCGCGAGCATCGAGGCCGTCACTTCGCCGCCGTAGCCGAGAGCCTCGGTCAGCTCATCGAGGCGCAGGGTGTGGAGCGCATCGTCCTGGCCGGGGAGCCCAAGAACGTGTCCGCGCTCCGCCGGGAGCTGCCGCCGCGGATCGCCGCCCACATCGTCGGCGACGTCTCGGCCGCCCGGCACGAACCATCGAGCGTGATCGTCGGCCGCGCCGTCGAGCTGATCTCTCACCTCGATGCCTCCGGGGATGTCCCGGCGGTGGACGCCGTCCTGACCGAGGCAGCCAAGAGCCGACAGGCCGTCGCCGGGGTGGACGAGACGGTCGAGGCGGTCAACAGGGGAGCGGTCCGTCGGCTGTACGTGCTCCGCGGCGTGCGCGCCCCGGCGAGCGACTGCCTGGGGTGCGGGGCGCTGTTTCCAGGAGTGGCTGAGGAGTGCCGGCTCTGCGGCAAGGCGCTTCAGGCGATTGACCTCGGCGAAAGCCTCGTCCGCCGCGTGCTCGCGGCGGGCGGTACGGTGGAGACCGTCGAGCTCCACCAGCGCCTGGCGGCAGTCGGCGGGGTGGCGGCTCTGCTCCGCTACCCGCTTTGACTGTCCAACGCCGGCCCGGCTGCACCTTCTGTTGGGCGCGGCGGGACCAGCGGCTCATCCGGCGCACGCGAACCGGCCCCGACACCTTCACGCAGGACGAGCTGGAATGGGTGGTTTTCGTGCCGCTGATCGGCGAGCAGGGATGGCCGGAGCGGGTGAGACGCGGCGAGGCCGGGCGGAAGGGACAAGGGTGAGGGCAAAGGTGTTCGGGCGGATCCTCGTGCCCATCGACTTGAGCGACCGGAACGCGCGGACGCTGAAGGTGGCGCTGGCGCTTGGCCGAGAGGCCGGAGCGAGCGTGACGCTCTTTCACGTCGTGCAGCAGGTGCCGGGCCTGGCGGCCGGCGAGATGCGGGCCTTCTATGACCGGCTGCTCACGGTGTCGCGGCAGAAGCTCGGCCGCACCGCCAAGGTCTTCGCAGCGAAGGGGATCACGGTCCGCTGTGAGGTGTGCGTCGGGGAGCCGGCTCGCGAGATCGTGCGCACGGCGGCCCGCTGGCGAGCCGATGTCATCGTGATGGGCTCGCACAGGGTCGACCCGAAGCGCCGCTTCGCGGCGTGGGGCACCACAAGCTACAAGGTCGGGATCCTGTGCCGGTGCCCCATCCTGCTCGTCAAGTGACCCGCGCGCCGCGCACTCATGAGGAGGAGACTGAGTGATTCCACTCGAGACAGGGGCCATCAAGATCGACACGCGAACCGCCGGGGTCGTGGTTCATGTCTGCCCGCGCGAAGGCGGTGTTCTGCTCATGATCGGCGAGCCCGGGGTCGAGGGCAGCCGCTCCGCCACGATGTCGTCTGAGCAGGCCGAGATGGTGCTCCACGCGCTCGGCCTCACCGTGGCGCGCATTCGAGAGGAGGCGCGGCTTCGTGCCGAGGAGCGCGCCGGGCTTGCGGAACGGCTGCTCGACCAGGAGGTTCGCCTAAGGGGGAGCTGATCATGGTGCAGGCTGTCCGGGACCAGTGGCTGATCGCTCTCGGCGTGGTCGTCGCGGTGCTGGCGCTCATCGTGATCTGGCGGTGCCGGCGCCGCTGAGGCGGCCTGCGACGTGAAGAAGCTCGAGATCGCGCGCGGCTTCGACCTCATCGCGGACCTGCTCGAGATCAAGGGAGAGAATCCTTTCCGCATCCGCGCCTACCGGCGCGCCGCGCGAAATCTGGAGGCGCTCACCGAGGACGTCGAGACCCTGGCGGCCCAGGGGCGGCTCGACGAGGTCCCCGGGATCGGAGCCGATCTGGCCGGCAAGATCGGCGAGTACCTCGGGACGGGGAAGATGGAGGCGCTCGAATCGCTGCGCCGCGAGGTGCCCGCCGGGCTCGCGGATCTGATGGGCGTCCCCGGTGTCGGACCCAAGACCGCCAGGCTTCTCCACGACCGCTTGAAGGTCACCGATCTGGGCCAGCTCGAGACGTTGGCGAGGGCGGGCAAGCTCCGTGGGCTGCCCGGCATCCAGGCCAAGACCGAGCAGAACCTCCTCAAGGGCATCGCGCTGGTGAGGCGAGGGCAGGCGCGCATGCCGCTGGGGCGCGCATTGCCCCTGGCCGAGGAGATCGCACACGCGCTCGCGGGTGTCCGTGGAGTCAAGCGGACAGAGCCGGCCGGCTCATTGCGTCGCCGCAAGGAGACCGTGGGCGACCTCGATATCCTCGTGGCCTCGACCGATCCCAAGCGCGTGATGGACGCCTTTGTGACGCTGCCCCAGGTGGCGGACGTCATCGAGAGCGGCCCGACCAAGGCTTCGGTGCGGCACCACGAGGGCATCCAGGTGGACCTGCGCGTGGTCGAGCCGGCGACCTTCGGCGCGGCGCTCCAGTACTTCACGGGCTCGAAGGAGCACAACATCCGGATCCGGGAGATGGCCGTCAAGAAGCGCCTCAAGATCTCCGAGTACGGCGTCTTCAGGGAGCCCGGAGGAAGGCGCATCGCCGGCGCCACTGAAGAGGAGGTCTATGCCGCGGTGGGACTGCCGTGGATCCCGCCCGAGCTGCGCGAAGACTCCGGCGAGATCGAGGCGGCGCAGTCCCGCCGGCTGCCCGTCCTCGTGGAGCTTGACGACATCCGGGGAGATCTCCACTGCCATACGAACGCAACGGATGGGCACCATACGGTCGAGGCGTTGGTCGCGGCGGCGCGCGAGCGCGGCTACGCCTACGTCCTCGTTTCCGACCACAGCCGGTCCACCCGAGTGGCGGGCGGACTGACCGCCGAGGAAGCCCTCGCCCACGCCGAGAAGGTCCGCGCCATCGGGCGGAAGCAGCGCGGCATCACCGTGCTGGCAAGCAGCGAGTGCGACATCCTGCCCGACGGCTCCCTGGATTACCCGGACGATGTTCTCGCGCAGATGGACCTCGTGGTCGCCGCCGTCCACTCGCGCTTCAAGCAGCCACGGGCCGAGATGACCCGCCGTATTTGCCGGGCGCTCGAGAACCCCTACGTCAACATTCTCGCCCATCCGACGGGGCGCCTCATCGGGGAGCGTGAGCCCTACGACGTGGATCTGGAGGCGGTTTTCGCCGCGGCCCGGCGCTACGGCAAGGCTCTGGAGGTCAACTGCTACCCTGAGCGCCTCGACCTGAACGACGTCCACGCGCGGCGGGCGCGGGAGCTGGGCGTCCTGCTCGCCATCAATACCGACACCCACGCGCTCGACCAGCTCGACACCATGCGGCTCGGCGTGGCGACCGCACGGCGCGCGTGGGTCGAGCCGGCCGAGGTGATCAACACCTGGCCCCTGGACAAGCTTCGAGCCTGGGCCCGCAAGACGCCCAAGCCAGCGGCGCGGCGCGCCGCCGCCGGGGCCGCCTTGGCACCGCTGCCGCTTCTTGATCTATGAGACCCATCACGAAGTCGCTGACGGACGGGCTCGTCACCCGGAACCTGCGCGACTACGATCGCGAGCGCTCGGCCTTCTCCTGGACGCAGGCGCGGCGCTTCCTGGACGGCCTTCCCAAGGACCGCGGGCTGAACATCGCCCACGAGGCTGTGGATCGCCACGCTGCCGGCCCGCGCCGCGAACACCTGGCTCTGCGCTGGCTCGGCCGGGCCGGAGAAGTGCGCGACTATACGTACGGCCACCTGGCCACTCGCCCGAAATCCTCGTGATGAGGGACCTTTTCCGCGGGGTGGCCGCGAGTGTCAGCGCGGGCGGCAGGATGTGGCGCTCGTGGTGGACGAGCATGGGGGCATCGTGTGACTTGTGACCCTGGAGGACGCGCTCGATGAAATCGCTTGCCAGGCTCGTGTGCGCCGGTGTGGACGTTTGGCTCAACACCCAGGTGCCGCGCTCAACGGGGCTTTCTTCAACACCCAGCGGACGGTCTCGCAATACCTCCCCTGCGCGGACCGGGTGTGAGTGCCGCCCTCGCTGCGCGTCCTCAGCAGCTCGGGATCGCCCGGACCGTCCCGGCGGCGGAGTTGCGCGCCGCTGCCGGGACGGTCCGGGTCAGCCCGCGCGCCGGAGCCGCTCGATTCGCTCCTCGATGGGCGGGTGGGTCATGAACAGCCGCATCAGCCCGCGCCGGGTGGCACCCGAGATGCCGAAGGC
>JACORX010000112.1 GCA_016179165.1 Candidatus Rokuibacteriota bacterium
ACCTCGACAAGCCGATCAACTTCACCAACGGCCCCAAGGGCATCACGCCCATCGGACGGCCGCCCATCTTCTTCGCCCCCGCGCTGCGCGCCATCGGGATCGAGCCGGACCCGAACGTGAGCTACCCGCTCTACCTCTACGCCCTCGTCCTGCTTATCGTCGGCGCGACGGTGCTGGTCAACCGGCGGCTGGAGGACTCCCACATCGGGCGCGCGTGGGAGGCCATACGGGACGATCAAACGGCCGCGCAGGCCATGGGCGTGCCGCTGGTGCGCATGAAGCTCCTCGCCTTTGCCTGCGGCGCCTCGTTCGCGGGTGCGGTGGGCGTGCTCTTCTCCGCCAAGCAGATCTTCATCAACCCCGAGTCCTTCACCTTCATGGAGTCGATCGGCGTACTCGCCATGATCATCCTGGGCGGCATGGGCTCGATCCCCGGCGCCATCCTGGGCGCCACGGTCGTGACCGTGCTCAACCTCCAGGTCCTCAAGGGCCTCTCGCTCTGGGTGAACGAGCTCCGCAATGCCGGCGTGGAGATCTTCGGCTACAGCCTGGCGAACCTGCCGACCCAGCTCGAGCCGGCCAAGTACGAGCGCATGGTCTTCGGCCTCATCCTGGTGCTGATGATGATCTTCCGCCCGCAGGGCATCCTGCCCGCTCGGCGCCGCACGCGTGAGCTGCGGGAGCCCTGACATGGCCGTCCTGCTCGAGGCGCGTGGGGTCACAAAGAAGTTCGGCGGGCTGACCGCGCTCAACCATGTCGACTTCACCCTCCACGAAGGCCGGATCGCGTCCATCATCGGCCCCAACGGCGCGGGCAAGACCACCTTCTTTAACGTCTTCACCGGGCTCTACGTGCCCGAGGAGGGCGCCGTCCGGTTCCAAGGCACCCCGCTCATGGGGCTGCGCCCCGACCAGATCACCGCGCTCGGCGTCTGCCGCACCTTCCAGAACATCCGGCTCTTCAAGAACATGACGGCCGTCGAGAACGTGCTCGTGGGCATGCACGCGCGCGTCGGCTCGGGCTTCTGGGGCGTGCTCAGCCGGAACCCGCACTGGAAGCGCGAGGAGGAAGCCCTCTGGGCGCGCGCCGCGGAGCTTCTCGACATCGTGGGGCTGCGGGGTCGCGCCAACGATCTGGCGCGCAACCTGCCCTACGGTGATCAGCGGCGCCTCGAGATCGGCCGGGCGCTCGCGTCGCGGCCCGCCCTTCTGCTTCTCGATGAGCCGACAGCCGGCATGACTCAGGGCGAGGCTCGAAGCCTCATGGCGCTCCTCCGGCGGCTGGTCGGCGACCTCGGCCTGACCATCCTCCTGATCGAGCACAACATGCGCGTCGTCATGGAGGTGTCCGACCACGTCACGGTGCTCGACTACGGCGAGAAGATCGCCGAGGGTCGCGCCGCCGAAGTGCAGAAGAACCCGCGCGTGATCGAAGCCTACCTGGGCAGGCGGAAGTGGACGCCGCGGGCGGAGGAGGGCGCCGGTGCTTGAGGTGCGGGACCTCCACGTGTCCTACGGCGAGATCCGCGCGCTCAAGGGCGTGTCGTTCGGCGTGGGGCAAGGGGAGGTCGTCGCCCTCCTCGGCAACAACGGCGCGGGCAAGACGACCACGCTCCGGGCCATCTCCGGGATGCTCGCCGCGCGCCAGGGGGACGTCGTCTTCGAGGGCAGCTCGCTCGTCGGCGTGGCCTCGCACGCCATCGTGCGCCGGGGCGTCACCCACGTCCCGGAGGGGCGGCGCATCTTCAACCGCTTGACCGTGCTGGAGAACCTCGAGATGGGCGCCTTCACGCGCTCCGATCCCGGCGTGCCGGAAGACATCGACAGGGTCTTTTCGATCTTCGCGCGGCTCAAGGAGCGGCGCGCCCAGGTCGCGGGCACGCTCTCCGGCGGTGAGCAGCAGATGCTGGCGATCGGCCGCGCCCTCATGGCGAGGCCGCGGCTCCTGCTGCTCGACGAGCCCTCCATGGGACTGGCGCCCGTCCTCGTCGAGCAGATCTTCGAGACCGTGCAGACCATCAACCGGCAGGGTGTGACCATCCTGCTCGTCGAGCAGAACGCGGCTATGGCGCTGTCCATAGCCGGCCGCGGCTACGTCCTCGAGACCGGCAACATGGTCCTCGATGGCTCCGCCCGCGACCTCGCCGACAACCCAGACGTCCGCAGGGCATACCTAGGGGAGGCCTGAGACCAATGCGCGCACAGGGACTGACGTACGAGCAGCACGAGATCGGGGCGACGTACGAGACGATGGGGCGGACGGTGACGGAGGCCGACATCTGCGCCTTCGTCAACCTGTGCGGCTTCAACGAGCCGCTCTTCTACGACATGGAGTACGTCGCGACGGCCTCGGTGTTCACGGGCAAGCCGGCGCCCGGCGCCTTCACTTTCTCTCTCTCCGAGGGGCTCGTCATGCAGACGGGGTTGATCCACGGCACCGGCATGTCGTACCTCGGCAGCGAGATCAGGATCGTGGCGCCGGTGCTGGTGGGCGACACGCTGCACGTCCGCGTGGTCATCACCGACAAGCGCGAGACCAAGAAGGCGGATCGCGGCATCGTGACCTACAGGCACGAGGTGCTGAACCAGCGCGGCGAGCTGGTCCTCGAGGCGACGATCAAGCGCATGATCAAGCGGGCCGCGACGGCCGCCTGATGCTCGTCCTCACGCGCGCCGACCTCGAGCGCGTGCTCGACCCGGCAGCCGTTATCATTGCTGTCGAAGCGGCGTTCAGCGAGGCGGCGGCAGGCCGCGCCCCCGCCCTGCCCCGCGCCGTCCTGCCCATGGCGAAGGGCGGCGTGTTCGTCGGCATGATTTCGGCCCTGCCCCGGGCCCACGCGCTCGGCGCAAAGCTCGTCAGCGTCGTCGAGGCCAACCGGAAACGCGGGCTGCCGACGCTCCACGCCTCGTACCTGCTGAGCGACCCGGAGACCGGCGCCCCGCTGGCCTTCATGGAGGCGGGCTTCCTCACCGCGATCCGCACGGGCGCGGCCTCGGCTGTCGCCGCGAAGCATCTCGCGCGACCCGATTCTCGGCGCGTTGCCTGCTTCGGCGCGGGAGTCCAGGCCGAGTTCCAGC
>JACORX010000113.1 GCA_016179165.1 Candidatus Rokuibacteriota bacterium
CGCCGCCCGGCAACGGGCGGTAAGGGTGAAACGGAGAGGTAAGAGCTCACCAGCAGTCCGGGCGACCGGGCTGGCTCGGTAAACCCCACCCGGAGCAAGGCCCAATAGGAGAGCGATCCGGTCCGCAAGGACAGGTGAAGCGCGGCCCGCGTGGGGCTCTCGGGTATGGCCGCTTGAGGCGCCGGGCAACCGGCGTCCTAGAGAAATGACCGTCTCCCCGGGCCCACGCCCGGGTGACAGGACCCGGCTTACAGGCCCTCTCTGGCGCGAGTTATTTCCTGTGGCTCTTCACCTCCCGCGGCGGCGCCGGCGCTTGGCGGTGGTGCGACCCGGCGATCGGCGTGTGCCGTGCCGCAGGCCCTCCATGAAGATGCCGCGGCAGGCCTCGCTGCAGAATCGCTTCGCGTCGTCCTTCATCTCTGTGCCGCACGCTTCGCATTTCGTCATGGTTGGGCTCCTCGCTGGGCGGCCGTCCGAGGCGATGCGCATGAAGCGGCCGTCGGACAGAGTCCGCCGGGCGTGCCGCCGGGCATAGCTGCGGCATGGCGGACCAGCAGGAGCTTCACCGCGCCCCTGCCCCCGCTACCGGCGCCGAAGATGCGAGGTCGAGCGCGTGACGCGCGCGACGACCGAATTGTCCACGACGTTCATCTGCACGAGCCGCTTGTTCCCGTCGGCCACGGCGCTGACGATCGTCGGATATGTCTCGCGGGACTCCTCGATGATCTCGCCGGCGTAGTTAATGATGCGCCAGCGCCAATCCGGGCTCTCCGGGGTCGAGAACGCTGCGACCTGCATGGTCGGCGCCTGACTACCAGCGGCCGCCGCCGCCCCCACGATTTCCACCACCGCCGCCGCCGCTCCGGTACCCGCCGCCGCTCCGCCCGCCGCCCGAGCCCGAGGGATTCGCCAGCTCGACCTTCAGCGTCCGGCCAGCCACTTCCTGCCCATTGAACTTCTTCACCGCCTCGGCAGCCTCTTCGGCCGTCGACAACACGACGAACCCGAACCCGCGCGAACGGCCGGTGTCACGGTCCGTCACCACCGCGGCCGATTCGACGGTGCCGGCAGCGGCGAACAGCTCGCGCAGGCGTTCGTCCGTCGTAGAGAAGGACAGCCCCCCGATAAAGAGTTTCTGCGCCATGAGCAACCTCCGAGTACATCTCCCGCTGCGGATGACGCGCTCTGGACCGCGGAAGGGGGAACCAGAGTGCGGTCTGGTGTGGAAGGGTCCGCAATGAACCGACGGCCGAGCCAGACGCCGTTATCATGACACATCTGGGCACGCTTCGTCGTCCCTTTCGGGCGGCGCGCTTACGGGGCTGGGCGCTTGCCGAAGGGCAAGCGGAAGGCGATCACGGCGCCCGCGGGTCTAGCCGACCTCGCGGAGCCGCATCACCTCGGCGCGACCGTCCATATAGTCGCCCATCTTACGCCCGAGCGCCTTGAAATAGTCCGTCCCGCGGTGGGCGTCCACGGCGGCCTGGTCGGCGTAGCGCTCCATGAAGACGTAGGTCTGCGGCGCCTCGCCGTGGTGGAGCGCGTACAGCTTGCAGCCGGGCTCGCTCGAGTTGACCTTTGCTACCAGCTCCTTGGCCACGGCCTCGAACTCCTTCTCCATACCAGCTTTCACCTTGATGGTCGCGACGATGCCTATCACGTGGGTCTCCCTCTCAGCGCGCGGCGCGGACGTCGAGCCGCGTGCTCTGGTAGGTGGCTCCTTCGGCCATGTCGCTGTAGCGGTCCCCGCACAGCATGTTGATGGTGCCGCCGCCTGCCTCCGCCGCCGGACGCTGGCCGGGCACGAAGGCCACGCCGCACGCCGTCTCGTCGCTGACGCGGAGTTGGAGCCGCACCGTCCCGTGGTCGTTGTGCAGCTCGACGATCTGGCCGGTCTCGAGCCCGCGCGCCGCCGCATCCTCCGGGTGCAGCACGCACTCGGGCGCTCCCTCGCGGCTGCGCAGAGCGGCGACACCAGCGTAGGCCGTGTGCGCCTGGAAGTAGCCGGGCGCCGTCAGGAGCCTCAGCGGGAAGCGCTTCCCCGCTTCGGCCTCGAGCGGGTCGGCGACCCAGTCGGCCATCGCGGGCAGTCCCTGGGACGCGAGCGTCTCCGAATAGAACTCGAGCTTGCCCGACGGCGTCCTGAAGCGCTGCCGTCCCGGCTTGGGCGCGAGCTTGATAGCCCCGCCTTCCCGCAGATCCTTCAGGTCCACGTCCGCCGCCGGTGAGCCGGCGCCGCGGAAGAGCTCGCGGAGGAGCCCGTCGGTGTCCATCGAGAAGATGGGGTCTTTCAATCCAAGCCGTTGCGCAAGCTCCTGAGCGAGGCGGCCGTTCGACCACGCCTCGCCCTGCGGCGGCACGACCTGCCGGACCACCTGGAGATAGTAGGAACCGTAGGAGCGGACGACGTCCTCGCTCTCGAGATAGGTCGCCGCCGGCAAGACGATATCGGCGTAGCGCGCCGTGTCCGAGAGAAATGGGTCGTGGACGATCGTGAAGAGGTCCTCGCACGCGAGCCCCCGGCGGACCGTCATCGAGTCCGGACACGTGACCGCCGGGTTGTTGGCGGCGACGAAGAGCGAGCGGATCGGCGGATCGCTCAGCTCGAGGAGCGCCTTGCCGAGCCGCGAGTGGTTCACGATCCGCGTCGTGGCGGGGCCCGAGGGCTTGCGGATGAAGCTACTGTCCAAGCCGAAGCCCGTCGCCGTCATCAGGAGCGCGCCCCCGCCCACGCGGTTGTAGGCGCCCGTCAGCCCTGGGAGCAGCGCAACCGCGCGGATGGCCTGGCCGCCGTTCACGCAGCGGGACATACCCTCGCCCAGGCGGATGAAGGGCGTCCGCGCGCGGCCGTAGAGGAGCGCGAGCCGATCGAGGTCGGCGACGGATACGCCCGTGATCGCCGACACGCGAGCGGGGTCGAAGCGCGGCAGCACCTCGCGCTCGAGCCTGTCGAAGCCGATCGTCTCGCGGGCGATGTAGTCGCGGTTACAGAGGCCGTCGCGCGCGAGGATGTGCATCACGCCGAGGGCGAGCGCCGCATCCGTGCCGACATTGACCCGCAGGTGCCAGTCGGCGCGCTCGGCGGTGCGGCTTCGCCGCGGCTCGATGACAACGAGCTGGGCGCCGCGCGCGCGAGCCCGCTCGACGAGCGGCCATATGTGGACGTTGGTCGTGAGGAGATCGGCGCCCCAGGCAATGACGAGGTCGGACTCCGTCACGGTCTCGGGATCGGCGCCGCCGACGCTGCCGCACGCCGCGTCCCAGCCCGCCTCCGCGCAGGAGTCGCAGACGGTCCCGGCCCAGAGCCGCGTGACGCCGAGCGCGTGGAACAAGCCCAGCAAGAGCCCGCGGTTCAGCTGGCCCTGGTGCGCGCTGTAGGCGTAGCCTAGAATCCCGAGGGGCCCGTCAGTGCTGATGATGGCCTGCCAGCGGCCGACGATCAGGTCGAGCGCCTGGGCCCACGAGATCGACTCGAAACGGCCTTCGCCCTTGGCGCCGGCGCGCCGGAGCGGCGTGAGCACGCGGTCGGGCGAATGGACCCATTCGTGCTCGCGGTTAACCTTGGCGCAGGCGAAGCCCGCGGTCAGCGGATGGTCGGGGTCGCCCTGGAGCTTCAGCAGCCGGCCGTCGCCGACGGTGGCAAGCAACGAGCACTGGTCGGGACAGTCATGGGCGCAAGCGGTTCGGACGGTCTGAGTCACGGTGCGAACATCGTGCTGGAGGCGCTTCGCCTTGTCAACCGCCCGCGGCCCCGTCAACCAATAGGCGCGCCGCCTGCTACAATGGCCGCCTCCAACAAGCGCGAAAGGGGGCGTCTATGGCTGAAGGCGTCAAGATCGACACGGTGCGGTCCTACTCGACCGGGACTCCGGGCCGCGCGCTGAACAGCGCGCGGCACAACCACTTCGTGCTGGATTCGCCCTCGGGTCCCAACGAGGCGCTGACCAACGGCGAGGCTTTCCTGGCCGGCGTCTCCGCCTGCGGCGTGACGCTCATCGAGAAGTACGCCCTGGAGAAGAACGTGCCCGTCACGGGCATGCAGGTCGCCATCGAAGGCATCCGCAGCAACGCCGAGCCCAACCGCTTCCAGTGCATCAACGTCTCGTTCGAGATCCGGGGCGTGAGCCAGGGGCAGGCCGAAGAGCTCGTGGAGGTCTGGAAAAGCCGCTGACCGCTCTACCGCACGGTCGCGGTCGCGACCGACGTGAAGGTGGACGTTCTCGCCGTACTCGGGTGACCTGCCGCCCAAGTCGGGCGGCTTTGACTTCGCAGTGACCTGAGGGCAAACTTGGGGGCACTCAAGGAGACCCCTTATGCCCTCCAACCTCGACGAGCAGTTCCAGACGCTTCACGAGATCGCCCGCGCGGCGCGGCGCAACCTGGCCGACGGCCCGTGGGATTATCTCATTGGCGGCACCGAGACCGAGACCACCGTGAAGCGCAACCGCGCGGCGATCGACTCGCTCGCCTGGAGACCCCGCGTGCTGCGCGACGTCTCCAAGGTGGACGTGTCGTCCACCTTCCTCGGAAGGCCCGTGCGCATTCCCGTGATGCTGGCGCCCGTGGGATCGGTCGAGAGCTTCGCCCCAGGCGGCGGCGCGACGGCGGGGAGGGCCTCCGGCGCCTTCGGCGTGCCGCACATGCTCTCGAGCGCCTGCAACCCGGGCCTCGAGGCGACGGCGGCGGCGGCCGACAACTACCGCATCTTCCAGCTCTACGTCCGCGGCGACGAGGCCTTCGTGGACGACCACGTCAAGCGCGCGCTCGACCACGGCTACCACGCCTTCTGCATGACCGTGGACTCGGCGAGCTACAGCCGGCGCGAGCGCGACCTCGACAAGCGCTTCGTGAAGCCGTGGCGCGTCGGGGCGACGGGTATGGAATACCAGGCCGCGCTCTCGTGGGATCAGGTCAAGCGCTTCAAGGACACGCACGACGTGCCGCTGATCCTGAAAGGCATCGCGACGGGCGAGGACGCGGCGCTGGCCTGCGAGCACGGCGTGGAGGTCGTCTACGTCTCCAACCACGGCGGCCGTCAGCTCGACCACGGCCGGGGCTCGCTCGACGTGCTTCCCGAGGTGGTGGCCGCCGTCGCGGGCCGCGCCGCCGTCATGGTGGACGGCGGCTTCATGCGCGGCACCGACGTGGTCAAGGCGATCACGCTCGGAGCGCAGTGCGTGGGACTCGGCAGGCTCCAGTGCCTGGGTCTGGCGGCCGCGGGGCAGGCCGGGCTCGAGCGCGCCCTCGAGATCCTCGAGGAGGAGATACGGATCTGCCTGGCGCTCCTCGGCGTGACGGGCTACGGCCAGCTCGACGCCTCGTATCTCCACGAGGCGCGGCCAGTCACCGAGCCCGGCGCGCTTTCCGCCTTCCCCCTGCTCTGATGGCGATCTCGACCGTCACGCTCCAGATGCGCGTCATGCACCGGACCACCGTCGCCGGCGAAGGGCCGACGGCCTGAATCCGGGTGCGCATGTCCCGCGATCTCTGCTTCACTCCGGCCGCCGAGCTCGCGCGGCTCTACCGGGCCCGCAAGGTCTCGCCGCTCGAGGTCATGCAGGCGGTCCTCGAACGGCTCGACCAGGTCAACCCGGTGGTGAACGCCTTCGTCACCGTGGATCGCGAGGGCGCGCTCCGCCAGGCGCGCCGCGCCACCTCCGCGCTCGCCCGCCGCAGCGCCGCCGTGGGCCCGCTCCACGGCATCCCGGTCGGCATCAAGGACGTCACGCTGACGAAGGGGATGCGGACGACCTTCGGGTCGAAGCTCTTCGAGAACTACGTTCCCAATGAGGACGCCGCGGTGGTCGAGCGGCTCAGGTCGGCCGGCGCCATCGTCCTGGGCAAGACGAACACGCCGGAGTTCGCCTTCGGCCCGAACACCGTCAACGAAGTCTTCGGCGCCACGCGCAACCCGTGGAACCTCGCGCTGAGCGCCGGCGGCTCGAGCGGCGGGTCGGCCGCCGCGCTGGCCACGGGCATGTGCGCCATTGCACAGGGTACCGACCTGGGCGGCTCGCTCCGGGGGCCAGCGGCGCTGTGCGGCGTGGTCGGCTTCCGGACAACGCCAGGGCTCATTCCCCGCTATCCCGAGGTCCTCGCCTGGGACTCCTACTCGGTGGAAGGGCCCATGGCGCGCACGGTCGGCGATACGGCGCTCCTGCTCTCGGTGATGGCGGGCCCTGCCGACGACCGCGCGCCCATGAACTACGCCGTGGACACGCGGGCCTTCCGGGCAGCCGTCGCGCGACCCTCGGTAAAGGGATCGCGAATCGCGTGGACGCCCGATATGGGCGGCCTCGTCTCCGTGGACCCCGAGATCGCGAGCGCTGTCGGGGAGTCCGCCGCGGCGCTCGGAAAGCTCGGCGCCCGCGTCGAGCGCGCGAGCCCGGACATGAGCGACGTACCGGAGGTCGTCTCGCTGACGCGCGGCTTCCTCATGGTCGCGCGCCATGCCGAGAAGCTCGAGCGCTTTGGCGGCCAGCTCCAGGCCGGGCTCGTGGAGAACACGAAGCAGGGCCTCGGCATGAGCGCGCGCGACGTCGCACGCGGTGAGCTCCTGCGCACCCAGCTCTGGCAGCGCGTCCGCGCGTTCCTGGAGACCCGAGACGTCTGGCTCATGCCCACGGCGGCCGTCCCCGCGTTTCCCATCGAGCTGCCTCACGCCATGGAGATCGGCGGCAAGCCCGCCGGCAAGACGCTCCAGCGCTCCTACCTGACCTATGCCTTCTCCGTGCTGGGCCTTCCCGCGATCTCGGTGCCGTGCGGCTTCACGCGCGAGGGGCTACCCATCGGACTCCAGATCGTCGGACGTCCCCGGCAGGAGGCGACAGTGCTCCGCGCCGCGGCCGCCTTCGAGGCGGCGCGCCCCTGGGCGCAGTGCATCCCACCCGTCGTCACCCGAAGCCGCTAAGGAGACCTGCCGTGGGAGCGAACGAGAAGCTGACAGCCCTGAACCCGGTCGGCTTCGCCCCGAAGGTGACGCGGAAGGCGCTGGCGCCGCGGCTCGACACGCTCGAGGGCAAGACCGTCTACCTGGTGGACTGCCGCTTCGACGATTCCGATGTCTTCCTCAAGCAGATGCAGGCGTGGTTCGGAACGCACATGCCGGGCGTGCGCACGGTCTTCAAGCCGATCTCGAGCGTGTACCTGAACGATGACCCGACGACCTGGGAGGAGATCAAGGCGAAGGCGCACGCCGCCATCCTCGGCGTCGGCCACTGAAGCACATGCGCGCCGGCGGTCGCCGCGCACGCGATGACGATCGAAGCGGCGTACGGGGTCCCCGTTGTCGCCATGCACACCGACAAGTTCGACCGGGTGGTCCGCTCGGTGGCGGCCGTGAACGGGATGCCCGGGCTCCGGCAGGTGTTTGTCCCCCAGCCCATCATGGGCAAGACGGCCGCCCAGCTGCGCGCGTACATTGACGGCGCGGATCCCATCACCGGCCGCCCGGTCATGCAGGAGGTCGTCGAAGGGCTGACCCAGCCGTTCGACGAGAAGGATCTCGGCCCGGTCGAGTTCGACCGCTCGACACCCAGGCTCGTCGAGCCCGGCACGGAGGCGCAGCTCCACCGTCTCTTCCTCGACCGCAACTGGACGGACAAGCTGCCGATCGTGCTGCCGACCGAGGATCGCGTGGCGACGATGCTGGCCGCGACGCGCCGAAAGCCTGATGACATCGTCGGGCGCATGCGCTCGACCCACTTCCGCGAGTACTGGGAGTACACGGTCGAGAAGGTGGCCGTGAACGCGGTCATGGCGGGGGCGCGGCCGGAGTACTTCCCGGTGATCCTGGCGCTCGGCGCCACCGGCGTGACGGCGCGCGGCAGCAGCTCGAGCGCGGTAGCGGCCATGGCCGTCGTC
>JACORX010000105.1 GCA_016179165.1 Candidatus Rokuibacteriota bacterium
CGGTTGGTGGACCGCTTCGAGCTGTTCATCTGCCGGCGGGAGATCGCCAACGCCTACTCCGAGCTCAACGACCCGGTAGACCAGCGCCGCCGCTTCGAGGAGCAGGCGCGCGAGCGCGCGCGTGGCGATGAGGAAGCGCACTGGATGGACGCGGACTTTGTCCGCGCCCTCGAGTACGGGATGCCGCCGACCGCGGGCGAGGGGATCGGCATCGACCGGCTGGCCATGCTCTTCACCGACTCGCCGTCGATCCGCGACGTGATCCTGTTCCCGCACCTGCGCCCCGAGCGCGGCCAGGCGGGCCGGCCTGCGCCCGACGATGACGAGGGCGAGGGCTGATGCCCGGCCGAGGTCTCCCCTTCGAGCTGTTCCTGGCGCTCCGCTATCTCCGCGCGCGAGGGCAGCGCGCCAACCTCTCGCTCTTCGTTTGGATCGGTGTCGGAGGCGTTTTCCTGGGCGTCAGCGCCCTCATCGTGGTGCTGGCCGTGATGACCGGGTTCCAGGATGGCATCAAGGACAGGATCATCGCAGCGAACCCGCACATCCTGGTCGTCGAGCGGGCGGGCCGTGGGGTCGCCGGGGCTTCTGAGGTCGCCTCGCGGGTGCGATCCATACGCGGGGTGCTCTCGGCCACGCCCTTCGTGGTGCAGCAGGCGCTGTTCACCGGACAAGGCCGCGGTGCGACGGGCGGGCTCCTGCGTGGCGTCGATCTGGCGTCGCCCACCGTCCGGGCGCAGCTCGCGGGCGAGGTCAAGACGGGAAGCGTCGACCCGCTGCTGCGGCCATCGGGGGAGCCCGCCATCCTCCTGGGACGCGAGCTGGCGAGAACGCTCGGCGTGGTGCCGGGCGATCGCGTCACGCTCATCTCGCCCGAGAGCGCCATGACGGGGGTCGGGCTCGTTCCCAAGATGCGGCGATTCGAAGTGGCGGGTTATGTCGAGGTGGGGCTGCACGAGTACGACGCCTCACTGGCTTACACCGGTATCGCGGCCGCCCAGGAGTTCGCGGGACTCGGCGACCGAGTCTCCGGGGTCGAGGTGAAGCTCGACGACCCCTTTGACGCCAAGGAGGTCGGGCGGCGCATCGCCGCGGTCGTCGGGCCCGGGCTCTGGATCCGCGATTGGATGGGGATGAACCGCAACCTCTTCGCGGCGCTCCAGCTCGAGAAGCTGGCACTTTTCGTCATCGTCACGATCATCGTGCTGGTCGCGGGCTTCGCCATCATCGGCCACCTGATCCTGCTCGTGGCGGAGAAGCGCTAGGAGATCGGCATCCTCAAGGCCATGGGCGCGAGCGCGGCGAGCATCGGGAGCGTCTTCCTGGCGGCGGGGATGGCGATCGGCCTCGTCGGCACGGCGGCCGGCAGCCTCTTCGGCCTCGCGTTGATCTGGGTCCAGAACACCTACAAGATCATCCGGCTGGCCGGTGACGTGTACCAGATCGACCATCTTCCCATGAAGCTGACCGGACTCGACTTCGCGCTTGTCACGAGCGCGACACTGCTGATCTCGTTCCTGGCGACCCTGTCCCCGGCGCGCCGGGCCGCTCGGCTGGACCCGGTCGAGGTACTCCGGTATGAGTGAGGCGCTGGTCGCGGCGTGCGAGCTTGAGCGGGAGTACCGGGTCGGCCCCGAGACCGTGCGGGTGCTGCGGGGCGTGAGCCTGTCGGTCAACGCCGGGGAAAGCGTCGCCGTGATCGGCGCCTCGGGGGTCGGGAAATCGACGCTGCTCCATCTTCTCGGCGGGCTCGATCGCCCTACGGTCGGGCAGGTGCTCTTCGCGGGCGAGGACATGTACGCTCGCTCGGAGAGCGCGCTGGCCCGGCTCCGGCGCACCGAGATCGCGTTCATCTTCCAGTTCTACAACCTCTTGGGCGAGATGACCGCGATCGAGAACGCGATGATGCCGGCCTTGCTCCAACGCCTGCCGGCCGCCCAGGCCCGAGACCGCGGAGCGGCCGCTCTCCACGAGGTTGGGTTGGGCGACAGGCTCGGCCACCGCCCGGGCGAGCTGTCGGGCGGGGAACAGCAGCGGGTCGCCATCGCCCGCGCGCTCGTCGCCCAGCCCCGACTGGTCCTGGCCGACGAGCCCACGGGCAACCTCGACCCCAAGACCAGCGAGGTGATCTGGGATCTCTTCCTGCGACTGCAGGCGGAACGGGGCCTGGCCTTCGTCATAGCCACCCACAACCACGATCTGGCGCGCAAGGCCGACCGCGGATACCGGCTACTGGAGGGGCGGGCGGTCGCCTGGAGCTGAGGGTCGCAGGCAGCCTTTCCGGCCTCTCATCGAATTCGCGCACTTAGCTATCTCCAGAGAGTCGCGAAAGAAGAAAACGCTAGGCCGACCGTGGACTTGGGAGGTATACTCCGGCCAGGTGCAGGGTCGGGCTTAGGGGCGGTTCTAACCCTTAGGGGGCAGTGCTCACCCGAAGTTGCGAGGGCTCCAAGTGTTCGAGAGATTCACTGAGAGAGCGCGGCGGGTCATTATCCTGGCGAGGGAAGAGGCGGGCCGCTTCCGTCATGATTTCGTCGGGACCGAACACATCCTCCTGGGGCTCATCCGGGACGGCGAAGGGATCGCGACGGCCGTCCTCCAGCGCCTCGGCCTCAGGCTAGAGACGGTCAAGGCCGAGGTGGAGCGGGCGCTGGCCGGCTTCCCGAAGACCCTGACATTCGGCGAGGTGCCTTTCACTCCTCAGGCCAAGCGGGTCCTCGAGCTCAGCATCGAGGAAGCCCGCCAGCTCGGGCACAACTACATCGGCACCGAGCACCTCCTCCTGGGTCTCATGAAGGAGGGGCAGTCCATCGCGGCGAAGATCCTCGAATCCCTCGGCGCCCGCCTCGACGAGGTTCGCCAGGAGACGCTTGCGCTCCTCGGAGACCAGTACTACCCGCGTCCCAAGAAGCGCTCGCAGACGCCGGTGCTCGACGAGTTCGCCCGCGATCTGACGCAGCTGGCCCGCGAGAGCAAGCTCGACCCGGTCATCGGGAGGGAGACGGAGATCGAGCGCGTCATCCAGATCCTCGCCCGGCGGACGAAGAACAACCCGGTCCTCATCGGGGAGCCCGGCGTCGGCAAGACGGCCATCGTCGAGGGGCTCGCCCAGCGTATCGTGGGCCACGAGGTGCCCGACGTGCTGGCGCAGAAGCGGCTCCTGCAGCTCGACCTGGGCGCCCTCGTGGCCGGCACGAAGTACCGCGGGCAGTTCGAGGAGCGGCTGAAGGCTGTCATGAAGGAGATCCGCCAGTCGGAGAACGTGGTGCTCTTCCTCGACGAGCTCCACACGCTGATCGGGGCAGGCGCCGCGGAAGGCGCGATTGACGCCTCGAACATGCTCAAGCCCGCGCTCGCTCGCGGCGAGTTGCGCTGCATTGGCGCCACCACGCTGAACGAATACAAGAAGCATGTCGAGAAGGACGCGGCGTTCGAGCGGCGCTTTCAGCCCGTTTACGTGGGGCAGCCGACGGTCGAGGACACCATCGCCATCC
>JACORX010000106.1 GCA_016179165.1 Candidatus Rokuibacteriota bacterium
CGTGAACGCTCAGAAGCGCCCGCCTCACAGTGCTCATGGACTCTCCCTGATGTGGACCTTGCGTCCGTCTATGGTCAGCCGCCCTTCGGCGAAGAGCCGGACGGCTTCCGGGTAGATGCGGTGCTCCTCGGCGAGTATCCGGCTCGAGAGGGTTTCTTCGGTGTCGCCGGGCAGCACGAGCACCGCCGCCTGGAGCACGATGGGCCCCGTGTCCACTCCCTCGTCCGCGAAGTGCACCGTGGCACCCGAGACCTTCACGCCGTGCTCGAGAGCTTGGCGCTGGGCATGCAGGCCCGGGAAGGCGGGCAGCAGCGAGGGGTGGATGTTCAACGCCCGGCCTCGAAAGCGCTCGATATAGCCGGCCCCGAGAATCCGCATGTAGCCGGCCTGACACACGAGCTCGACACGGCGCTCGTCAAGCGCGGCGACCACGGCCATCTCGTGGGTCTCGCGGCTCGGGAACTGCTTGTAGTCTACGCAGAGCGCGTCGATCCGGTGCGCCCGCGCGATGTCGAGCGCGGGGGCATCGGGGCGATCCGACACGAGGAGCGCCATGGTGACCTCGAGCCTGCCGGCTTCGACCGCCTTCACGAGGGCCTCAAAGTTCGAGCCCCTGCCCGAGGCCAGGACGCCGACGCGGAGCGGCTCAGGCATAGACGACCGAGCGGGCGCCGGCCCGGATCACGCCGACATCGAACACGCGCTCCCCAGCCGCTGACAGGGCCTGGGCCGCGCGCGCCGCGTCGCCGGGGCGTACTACCAGAGGGGCATAGAGCTCGTTCATCTCCGCCGTCTCGCCCCCGACCAGCGGGCACCCCGCGCGACGGCACCCCTCGGCGACTCCCGAGACGATGGCCTCGACCCGGGCGGGATCCACCCGGTGCACCGCAAGGTAGTCCAGGAAGTAGAGCGGCTCGGCGCCGTGGACGAGCACGTCGTTGACGCCCATCGCCACGAGGTCGATCCCCACCGTATCGTGACGATCGGCCAGGACGGAGACAAACGACGCGAAGGCGCCGATGCCGCCCAAATCCTCGGGGCGTTTCGTGGAGGCGGTGAGGTGCCTCATTCGGCGCACGGCCTCGTCGCCGGCGCCGATGTCCACGCCGGCCGATCGATAGGTCAGTGGGTCCATGAACTCCGGTCTACGAGTCGAAAAGCTTCAGCTGCGCGAGATCGCCGTCGTCGAAGCCGACCTTGTACTGCCCCGTGAAGCAGGCGTGGCAGAAGTGGGCCGGGTCGTTGCCGGTGGCCTTGAGCATGCCGTCCAGCGAGAGGTAGCCGAGCGAGTCCGCGCCGAGATACTTCTGGATCTCCGGCACCTCGTGGCTCGACCCGATCAGCTCCTTGCGGGTCGGCGTGTCGATGCCGTAGTAGCAGGGCCACTGGATGGGCGGCGACGAGATGCGCATGTGCACCTCGCGCGCCCCGGCGGCCCGGACCATCTTGACGATCTTTCGGCTCGTGGTGCCGCGGACGATCGAATCGTCCACGACGACCACGCGCCTGCCGGCCAACACCTCGCGGTTCGGGTTGAGCTTGACCTTGACGCCGAAATGCCGGATGCCCTGCTTCGGCTCGATGAAGGTGCGCCCGACGTAGTGGTTGCGGACGAGCCCCGAGTCGTAGGGCAGCCCCGCCTCCTCCGCGAAGCCGAGCGCCGCCCCCACGCCCGAGTCGGGCACGGGGATGACGAGGTCGGCGACGACGGGGTGTTCCCGGGCCAGCTGGTGCCCCAGCGCCTTGCGGACGACGTGCACGTTCCTGCCCCAGAGGACCGAGTCGGGCCGCGAGAAGTAGACGTACTCGAACACGCACTGGAGCTTCTCCTGTGGCCGGAAGGGCTTGAAGCTCTGGAGCCCCGAATCGTCCACCACGACGATCTCTCCCGGCTCGATGTCGCGGACCACCTGCGCCTCCATGAGGTCGAGCGCGCAGGTCTCGGAGGCCAGCACCCAGGAGTCCGCAAGCTTGCCGAGGGACATGGGGCGGAAGCCCGAGGGGTCGCGCACCGTGATCATCGAGGTCGGCGTCAGGAGGAGAAGGGTATAGGCGCCCTTGACCTGGCTGAGCGCGCGCGCCAGCCGGTCCACGAGGGTTCCGCCATCCGCGCGCGCCAGGAGGTGCAGGATCACCTCCGTGTCGGAGGAGGACTGGAAGACGGCGCCGTCGGCCTCGAGCCGGCGTCTCAGCTCCTCGGCGTTGATCAGGTTGCCGTTGTGCGCGATCGCGACAGGCCCGTGGGACGTGTTCGCGGTGATGGGCTGGGCGTTGCGCAGGTTGGAACTGCCCGCCGTGGAATAGCGCACGTGGCCGATGGCGCGGTGGCCGGGCAGCCGCTTGAGGCGGTCGCGGCTGAAGACGTCGGCGACCCACCCCATGGCCTTCTCCACGTGGAAGGCGTGGCCGTCCGTCGCGGCGATGCCCGCCGACTCCTGGCCGCGATGCTGGAGGGCGTAGAGCCCGAGGTAGGCGACGTTGGACGCTTCAGCGTGGTTCCAGACGCCGAAGAGGCCGCACTCGTCGTGGAACTTGTCGTCGAGCCGGAACTCTTCGTCCTCAGGCGACATGTCGCTCAAAACCGGCCCTCCACACGTGAGCCATCCGGTCGAGCGGCGCGGCAATCGCCACGGAGCCGCCCCGGGTTACCACCAGCGCCCCGCCGCCGACCCGCCCTATCCAGCGCCACGGCAGCGCGAACTCGCCCATGAGCCGCTCGAAGTGCCGCTCGGCCTCCGGCCGCACCGACACGACGACCCGCGACGGTCCCTCTCCGAAGAGTACCAAGTCCGCGCGCCGGCCGTCATCATCCAAGTCCACGCTGGCGCCGATGGGCTTGGGCCCGGACACGCAGCTCTCGCAGAGCGTCACAGCGAGCCCGCCCTCCGAGCAGTCGTGGGCCCCCCGCACGAGCCCGGCGGCAATCGCGGCGCGGCAGGCCTCGTGAACTCGGCGCTCCTGCTGGAGGTCGAGCGGCGCCAGACGGCCGGCCATCTTGCCGTGAATCGTCCAAAGATACTCCGAGCCGCCGAGGCTCACGGCCTCCGGACCCAGGAGGGCGATCCGGTCGCCCTCCCTCTCGAACCACTGCGTGCGCCGGCTCTCGGCCTCGTCAATGAGCCCCGCCATGCCGATGACGGGGGTCGGCAGAATCGCCCGCCCCAGAGTCTCATTGTAGAAGGAGACGTTGCCGCCAACCACAGGGATATCGAGGGCGCGGCAGGCTAGGGCGATGCCCGCTACCGCCTCTTTGAACTGCCAGAGGATCTCGGGCCGCTCCGGCGAACCGAAGTTGAGGCAGTCGGTCAGCCCGAGGGGCCGGGCGCCTGTCACGGCCAGGTTTCTCGCCGCCTCAGCCACCGCCATGGCTGCGCCAGTGCGAGGATTGAGATGGACGAAACGGGCGTTGCAGTCGGTAGTTACGGCAACCGCCTTTCGAGTTCCCTTGATACGCAAGACCCCCGCGTCCGAGCCCGGCATGACGAGGGTGTTGATGCCGACCTGCTGGTCGTACTGGCGGTAGACCCACTCCTTGGACGCGATGGCGGGAGAGCCCATCAGCGCCAGGAGCGTCTCCGCAAGATCGACGGGCGCAGGCAGCGAGAGGGGATCAAAGGCCTCGAGCCCGTCCTGCCACGCGGGCCGCGAGGTCGGCTTCTCGTAGACCGGCGCCTCGTCGACGAGGGCGCGCACCGGCACTTCTGCGACTACTCGCCCGTCCATCTTGACCCTCAGGATCCCGTCGTCGGTGACGTGGCCGATCTCGACCGCGTCGAGCTCCCACTTGGAGAAAACGCGCCTGATCTCCTCTTCCCGGCCGCGCGCGGCGACGAGGAGCATCCTCTCCTGCGACTCGGACAGCATGATCTCGTAGGGCGTCATCGCCGTCTCGCGCTGCGGCACGCGCGAGAGATCCACCTCCATGCCCGTCCCGGCCCGCGCGGGCATCTCGGAGCAGGCGCAGGCGAGCCCGGCCGCGCCCATGTCCTGGATGCCGACGATCGCGCCCGTTTGCATGGCCTCCAGGCAGGCCTCGAGCAGCAGCTTCTCCGTGAACGGATCGCCCACCTGCACCGTCGGCCGCCGCTCCTCGGCGCCCTCGTCGAAGGTGGCCGAGGCCATCGCCGCGCCGTGGATCCCGTCGCGACCGGTCTTGTTGCCGACGTAGAACACGGGGTTGCCGACGCCCTCGGCCCGGGCCCGGAAGATCTGCTCCCGGCGGACGAGGCCGACGGCCATGACGTTGACGAGGGGGTTCCGCGCGTAGGAGGGATCGAAGGCGATCTCGCCGCCCACCGTCGGGCAGCCGAAGCAGTTGCCGTACCAGCTGATGCCGGCCACGACGCCGTTGATCAGGTAGCGGGTCTTCGGGTCGTCGGGGTCGCCGAAGCGCAGCGAGTCGAGGATGGCGATGGGGCGCGCGCCCATCGTGAAGATGTCGCGCAGGATGCCCCCCACGCCCGTGGCCGCGCCCTGGAAGGGCTCGATGAACGACGGGTGGTTGTGGCTCTCGATCTTGAAGACCAGCGCCCAGCCGTCCCCGATGTCGACCGCGCCGGCATTCTCGCCGGGGCCCTGGAGCACGCGCGGGCCGGCGGTCGGCAGCCGCGTGAGGAAGACGCGGGAGTGCTTGTAGGCGCAGTGCTCGGACCAGAGCGCGGAGA
>JACORX010000116.1 GCA_016179165.1 Candidatus Rokuibacteriota bacterium
CCAAGGAGCCGTTCAACGACAAGGCCCTCCGCAAGGCGGTGACGTTCGCCATCGACCGGAAGGAGATCCTGGAAAGGGTCGAGTTCGGCGAGGGGATCGTGGGCCACGGGCCAATCTCGCCGCCGATGGGCGGCTTCTACGACCCGGCCTTCGAGACAGGCAAGAACGGCCAGTACTACGACCCCGAGCAGGCGAAGGCCTGGATGAAGCAGGCCAAGTACGACGGCCGGGAGGTCCTTTACCTGAGCGGCAACGCCGGCACGGGGCCACGCCAGGCCGAGGTGATCCAGGCCCAGCTCGCGAAGATCGGCATCAAGGTCAAGATCGAGCTGGCAGACTTCCCGACTTTCCGCCGCCGCTGGTTCCAGGAGCGGCAGTGGGACCTTGTGCAGGTCCAGTGGGACGCCGACCTCGACCCCGACGAGACGCTCTACCCCGAGCTCCACTCGGGGGAGACGTGGAACGCCGGCAAGTGGGTGAACAAGGACTTCGACCTCGCGGTGGAGCTGGCGCGAGCGGAGAACGACTTCAAGAAGCGGAAGAAGCACTACGAGGACTCCGTGCTGGCGATCCTGGAGGACGCGCCCGTCACCGTCCTCCTGCACGTCAACGAGCAGAAGATCTTCCACAAGTACGTCAAGGGCTTCCAGATGATCCCGGCCGGGCTCATCGACATGCACCGGGTCTGGCTCGACAAGGCGTGAGAGCGGGGCGCGGGCGGGGCGGCCGCTGCCGCCCGCGCCTCCAACCTCTCGCAATCGGTGCACGCTATGCGGCGGTGTGGAAGATGATGCCGAGCGTGTGGCGGTGGCCTTCGATCAGACGGCTCGCACCGTGGCGCATGTTCTCGCGGTAGCAGCCGCGGGCGCAGGCGAGGGGACGGTTGCGCGTGGTGATGGCGACGGCCTCGCCCTGCTCCGAGACAGGCGCGGCCGGCAGCGTCGTCACATCTCCCCTTGACATGCCTCCGAGGCGGCGCTATACGCTCGGCTCACACTAGAAGGGGTGGCTGAGTAACGCGCTGCGGCGTCTTCGGTCGTCTGCCGGGAGCGGGCCCTCAGATCGCCTGCGCGTCGTGCCGATCCGAGCCTTATGCGCGCGCTGAGTCACGGAGATTCCAGTCCCAGGGAGGTGCGAGATGACCCGAGCCCGACTGTCCGGCGTAGCCAGAGCGATGGCCGCCGCCTGCTTGGCCGCGACCGCGATGGGTGTCGCCACGCCAGCATTCGCCCAGACGGTGGTCTTTAACCACAACATCTTCGGCCCGCCTCGCGCGGTCACGGCCGGCATCGAAGCGATCGCGGAGTTCTACAAGAAGGAATCGAACGGCGCCTTCGAGATCAAGATCGCCTACGGCGCCGCCCTCGGGCCGGAACGGCAGGCGCCGGAGTCCATCAAGACCCGCGGCTATGAAGGCGCACAAATGTGCGCCGGCTACTACCCGAACAAGTTTCCGCTGCTCTCCGCGATGGAGCTGCCCTTCCTGGCGCCCCGGCGCACGGAGGATCGCGCGAAGGTGGACCACGCCTTCCTGAACCACCCGCTGATCGTCAAGGAAATGGCCGACCGCTGGAACATCAAGTATCTCGGGCCGACCTTCCTTCCCGCCTACGAGTTCATGGGGAACAAGCGGATCGCGACCGCCAACGACATGAAGGGCGTGAAGATGCGCATCTCCGGTCTGAACGGCAAGGCGCTGCAGGCCTTCGGCGCGGTGCCGACGATGGTGACGGCGCCCGAGAGTTACACCGCGCTGGAGCGCGGCACGATCGACAGCTTGGGATTCCCGTATGCGTACACCTTCGGCGCCTACAAGTCGTACGAGGTCTCGAAGTACGTGACCGAAGGCATGGCCATGAGCGGCTTCATGTGCTTCCAGGGCACGAGTCTGGACGCGTGGAACAAGCTGCCCGCCGCCCTGACAGCGAAGCTGCCCCAGGCCCAGCAGCTCGCGACGGTCGCGCTGCTCAAGGCCTACAAGGCGGAAGACGAGAAGTGGATTCCCATCTTCAAGCAACGGCTCGAGGTGACCCCGTTCCCTCCGGAGGAGCGCGCCAAGCTGGCCGCGGGCGCCAACGAGATCTGGGAGGCGTGGGTGAAGGAGCAGGAGGCCGCAGGCCGCCCCGGGCGGGAGATATTGAACTTCATCAAGTCAGAGGTGGCGAAGTACAAGTGATCTAGCCCGAGGGGCTGGACGTGTACGAGCTCGGCATTCTCCTGGTGGTCGTCGGCGTCATGATGGTCGTGACGACGGCGACCGCCGCCTTCGTCGGCCCTGCGCTGCGGCTGCTCGAATACGCGCTGCTCTGCGGCTCCGTCGTGGTCATCCTGTTCGTGATGGTCTTCGTCGGGGCCGAGGTCGTGATGCGCTATGCGTTCAATGCGCCCATTCCCGGGCATCTCGAAGGCTCGGAGCTGCTGCTGCCGATCATCGTCTTCCTGGCGCTGTCCTACACGCAGGCGACGCACGGACATGTCGGCATGGATCTGGTGCTCGACGCGCTGGCGCCCGCAGCGCGGCGCTATGCCACGATGGGGACGCTGCTGATCAGCATGCTGCTCTGCTCCATCCTGGCCTACTTCAGCTTCAAGCACGCGTACCGGCTCTGGGCGTACGACGACGTCACCATGACACCGCCGTACTTTCCCACGTGGCCGTCGGGGGCGGCGATCACGCTCGGGTACGCCCTGATCTCGATCAGGATGTATCTGCAGCTTCTGAACATTGCCGATCCCGGGCGTTTCCCCGCGTACGCGCCCGTGGGCGGCGACCTGCACGTGGTCGAGTAGGGAAAGGCCGCCGTGGAACCGGTCTCCCTCGGGATCCTCTCGCTCGCGGCCCTGACGCTGCTCCTGTTCTCGGGCGTGCGGATCGCCTTCGCCACCGCCCTGTGCGGGTTCCTGGGGTTATGGATGCTGCGCGGCTACGATCCGGCCGCGGCGCTGTCGGCCACGTCCATCATCGGCCACCTGACGAACTACAATCTGCTGGTCCTGCCGCTCTTCATCCTGATGGGCTTCTTCGCCTATCACGCCGGCATCACGCGCGACCTCTACTGGGCGGCGCGGCAATGGTGCGGCCATCTGCCCGGCGGCCTCGCCATCGCGACGATCCTGGGCGCGGCCGGCTTCGCGGCGGCCTGCGGCGCCTCGACGGCCTCGGCGGCGGTGATGGGCCGCGTCGCCTTGCCGGAGCTCAAGAAGTACGGCTACGACGACAGGGTCTCCACCGGCTGTGTCGCCGCCGGCGGCACCATGGCGACGATGATTCCGCCCTCTGTGCTGATGGTCGTCTACGGCTTCATCGCCGAACAATCGATCGGCGCCCTGCTCCTGGCGGGCATCCTCCCGGGGCTCCTGGAGGCGGTGAGCTACTCGATCATGCTGCTCGTGCGCTTCCGTCTCAATCCCGCGCTGGGACCGCCGATCCGCGGCATCACGTGGCCGGACCGCTTCCGGTCCCTGACGGGTGTCTGGGGCTTGATCGTCCTGATCGTGCACGTGATGGGCGGCATCTACAGCGGCGTGGCCACGCCGACCGAGGCGGCCGGCGTCGGCGCGTTGGGCGCGTGCGCGATGGCGCTGCCGCGGCTCACCGGGCGGAAGTTCTGGGGGGCCGTGGTCGAAACGGCGAGAGCCTCGTCCCTGATCTTCGCCATCGTCGCAGGCGTTCTGATCTACGTCCATTTCCTCGGCTTCACCGGCATGCCGGGCGCGGTGGCGGCATTCATCGCGACGCTCGACGCGCCGCCGATGGTCGTGCTGATCGGCATCCTGGCGCTCTATCTCGTCCTGGGCATGTTCCTGGATGGGATCGGCATGATCTTGTTGACGGTGCCGATCATCCTGCCGACGATCCAGCATCTGGGAATCCACCCCATCGTCTTCGGCGTCCTCGTCATCCGCATGGTCGAGATCGGCCTCATCACGCCGCCGGTCGGCCTCAACGGGTACGTGCTGAGAGGCGTCGCCCCGAACGTCTCGATGGGGGACATGTTCCGCGGGTGCGGCTGGTTCGACTTCGACGACGTCATCAACGTCGGCATCCTGCTCGCCTTCCCGCAGATCATCCTGCTGATCCCCCAGACCATGATCCGGTAGCCGGCGCCGCCTCGAGGAAGCAGGGGAAGCGTAGCTGTAACTAGCTGAACTATTTGGCGAACACATCGTCATGACTGAGACCGGGCATTGCTCAGAAAATCGCTGGGCAAGTGCCCGATTTTCATACGGTAGGGTGGGCCGAAGGCCCATGCGCGTTTACGTCATCTACGCTCTGACGGCCGGGCCACGGCGAGCCTCCACATCCCGCCCAGCTCACACAAGCGTCTTGAGCTCGTCGAGCTGGCGGCGGACCCCGGCGATCATCGACGCAAGGTCCGACGTGAGCATGATGAGGTCGAAGCCGCGCTTCACCGCGCCGGCCGCGAAGGCCGCGCTCGCGCAATGCATACACGCCTTGATGCCGTGCGTGTGCGCCGTATCGCGGATCTTGTCGCACGCGGCCACGTGCACCGGATCGGTCTTGTCGGGGCCGGGCGGCAGGCCCAGCGCGAACGACAGGTCGGCGGGACCGATGTAGACGGCGTCGAGCCCCGGCGTGGCGCAGATGGCGTCCAGGTTGGCGAGTCCTTCCTTCGTCTCGACCATGGCCATGACGACGATCTCGTCGTTGGCCTTGGCCACGTAGTCGGCGCCGCCGTAGTGCACGGCGCGCACCGGCCCGGACGAGCGCATGCCCACCGGCGGATAGCGGCAGGCGGCCACCGCCTTCGCCGCGTCCTCGGCGGTGTTGATCAAGGGCACGATGATGGCATAGGCACCCAGGTCCAGCGCCTTCAAGATGGTCGCGGGGTCGTTCCACGGCACCCGCACCACCGGCACCGTGTCGGTCTGCGAGATCGCCTGCAGCATCGGCCAGAGATCGCTCATGTCGGTCGTCCCGTGCTGCATGTCCACGACCAAGGCGTCGAAACCCTGGCGGGCCATCACCTCGGCGGTGAACCCATGGGACACCGAGAGCCAGCCCATGGTGACCCATCGCCCGTCGCGCCACATCTGCTTGATCCTGTTCGGTCGCACTGTCGCACCTCGCGTTGTGGGATATCCGGTCGCCCGGCAAGCGCGGGAAGCGTAGCACACCCGTCACCCGAGCTCGAGCGTGACGGGACAGTGGTCCGAGCCCTGGACGTGGGGCAGGATCCCGGCGGCCTTGACCCGCCCGCGCAGCTCGTCCGAGACGAAGAAGTAGTCGATGCGCCAGCCGACGTTCCGCGCCCGTGCGCCTACCCGTCGCATGTCCCACCAGGTGTAGTGACCCGGCTCGCTCACGAAGATCCGGAAGGTATCGTGGTAACCGTGGGCGACGAACCTCGACACCCACGCCCGCTCGACAGGCATGAAGCCCGGGCTCTTCGCGTTCTCCTTGGGGCGCGCGAGGTCGATCTCGGTATGCGCCGTGTTGACGTCGCCGCACACGATGACGCCCTTACCCGCTGAACGGAGTCTCTCCGTAAGCGCCAGGAACTCGTCGTAGAAGGCAAGCTTGTGGGCGAGGCGCTCCGGGCCCATGCCGCTGTTGGGGAAATAGACATTGAAGAGGTGGAAGTCGGGATACTCGGCGTGGACAATTCGCCCCTCGGCGTCCAGGACCGGCACGCCGAAGGCCGTGGCGACCGCGAGCGGCTCGGGCTTGCTGAAGGTCGCCACGCCGGAGTACCCCTTCTTCTCGGCCACGCTCCAGTACGATCGATAGCCCTCGAGGTCCCTCATCTCCGGCGTGATCTGGTCCGCCTGGATCTTGGTCTCCTGGACGCAAAGCACGTCGGGGCTCGAAGCGGCGACAAACTCCAGCAGCCCCTTCTTCCAGGCCGCGCGGATACCGTTTACGTTCCAGGAGATGAGCTTCAACCGAGGAGGGCCTCCGGGACGTCCACGACCTTGGCACGCAGGTACTCGCCCAGGCTCTTGGCCTGAGGGTCGCTCCGCGTCGAGGCCGACACGCCCTCACCGAGCAAGCGCTGGATCACGAAGTTGACCGCCCGGAGGATGTTCGGGGTCGGGTCTTGCAGCACGACATCAGGCACCCAGGACTGGGCCGGCCGCAATCAACCGGGTCCTCAAATGTAGGAATGCGAGACCTTACTTCGGCGCGCTAGTCGCGGCCCATGGTATGGAACTCGCGGTTGGGCTTCATGTCAGCCAGATTGGCCATGCGGTTGGACAGGTTGAAGAAGGCCGCGACGGCGCCGATGTCCCAGATGTCCGAGTCCGTGAAACCGTGCTCGCGCAGGCGCTCGAAGTCCTTCCCCTCGATCTCTCCGGAGCGCTCCGTCACCTTGACCGCGAAGTCGAGCATGGCGCGCTGGCGCGGCGTGACATCCGCCGCGCGGTAATTGGCGCTGATCTGGTCGGCAAGCACCGGGTTCTTGCTGAGGATGCGGAGCGCCGCGCCGTGGGCCACGGTGCAGTAGGTGCAGTTGTTGACGCGGCTCACCGCCAGCACGATCATCTCGCGCTCGGCGCGTGAGAGCCCCGAAGGGCCCTTCATCAGCACGTCGTAGTAGTGGAAGAAGGCGCGGAAGTGCTCCGGCTTGTAGCCGTAGGCCAGGAAGACGTTGGGCGTGAAGCCCGCCTTGGCGGTGTTGGCCTCGACCACCTTCCGAATGTCTTCCGGAAGCGTCTCGGGCGCGGGCACGGGAAAGCGGCTGATCGGCGACGCGTCATCGGTCATGACGGCACTCTCCTCGAGGGTGGACAGCGAAGCCCCGGTCGATGATCCAACCGGGGCTTCGCTGTCTCGAAAGTCAGGCGGGAGCTAGCCCTGCTGGATGGCGCTGAGCCTCCAGGCATTGGGTCCGACAGGCCGCACGAACGTCCAGTACTCCTCGAACTTCACGGGCTCGGTGCGGCTGCCCTCCACGACCTGTCCGGAGCGCTCCTCGACCGTGTAATCGAGGAGGCTCGCCAGAAAGTGGACCGTGACGTAGTCCTGGCCGTTCTCCTGCCAGGCCTCGGTAACGGCAACCGAGCGCACCGCGATGTTGTCGAGCCGGTTGATCCGTCCCTGGCCGCGGAGGCGGTCGCAGTCCTTCTGGAGCGTGGCGGCCATCTCTGGGGTGATCGAGGCCGACGCCTGGCTCATGTCCCGCGCCATCCACGCCGCCTGCACGCGGAAGAAGATATCCGAGGCGGGGTCGCCGAAGCGCGCGGGGTCAAAGCTCGAGTCCATCTGACGGATGTGGCTCACGCCGCGATCGAGTTCGCTCGGGCCCGTGTCCACGGCCTCCGCCTGGTACATCTGGAGCTGTGGCTGAGCCTGCGGTTGGCTTCCGCCATAGCCCTGACCGTAGCTCGGCGCGGGGTGGGTCGCTACCTGGCGGTTCTTCATCATCCTGTAGAGGAGGAAGATGCCGCCCCCGATCAGGAGGATCTCCATGAGGCCGAGGCCGCCGCCCATGCCGCCACCCATGCCGCCGCCGAAGAGCATGCTGCCCAGGAGCCCGCCGAGCGCGAAGCCGGCCAAGCCGCCCATCAGGCCCGCGCCCCAACCCGAGCGCTGCGGCTGGGGCTGCTGGAATGACGAGGGCGGAGTGGAAGGCTGGGTCGGTTTCGCGGGACTCTGCGAAGGACGCGCGGGAGACGAATAGCTGCGCGATCCCCGGCTGCCGCCTGAGCTGCCGCCGCCGGCCCGGGCCCACGCATCTGTGACGAGTAAGAGCGGAGCGAATGCGACGACTACTAGACACGCAATCGCGAGGAATCGCTTCATTGAGTTTTCTCCCTTTGGGGGTTTCGCCCCTTGGACCCCAGGCTCTCACAGCCCCGGTGCCACGGCCACAGTATAGACTACGTTTGGGTGCGCGCTGTCAAGAGGCCGCCCGGCGCAGCCTGTCCATGATGGTAAGGCCGAGGCCCTCCGGGGGGACGGCCTCGACGAAGATGCCCTCGACTCCGGTCGAGTCGAGCTCACGGAGGACCGCGAAGAGGTCGCGGGCATAGGCTTCGAGGTCGCCGGGCATGGTCCTCACCCGGAACCCCGGGCCATCAAGGGAGACGCGGCGCTGGGCCATGAGGGCCACGGGCCTGCCGGCCTCCAGCCACGGGGCAACCGCCACCTCCCCCGCTCCGCGCTCGACGATGATGACCTGGGCGCGGGGGGCATAGTGGCGGTAGCGGAGCCCCGGTGAGCGCCCCGCGGCCTCCAGGTCGTCGCCCTTGAGCACGGCCACCTCGCCGAGGCAGTCCCTCAGCTGCTCGAGCGTCACGCCGCCGGGTCTCAGCAGCATGGGCGGCTCAGTGGTCATGTCGAGGACGGTGGATTCGATACCGACCGGAGTCGGCCCGCCGTCCAGGATCAGCTCGATGCGGCCGTCGAGGTCTTCCCACACATGCTCGGCACGAGTCGGGCTCGGCCGGCCCGAACGGTTGGCCGAGGGCGCGGCGATGGGGCGCCCGCTCGCCTCGATCAGCGCGAGCGCCACGGGGTGGGACGGCACGCGCGCGGCCACAGTCTCCAGCCCACCCGTGGTGATGAGCGGCACCGCACCGGCACGCGGCAGGACGAGGGTCAGGGGCCCGGGCCAGAAGCGCGCGGCGGCATCCCGCGCGCGGGGCGGCACGCGCGCCGCCACGCTTTCAAGCGCGGCCGCGTCCCCTAGGTGGACGATCAGCGGGTTGCCCTGCGGCCGCTCCTTGGCTTCGAAGATGCGCGCGACCGCGGGGGCGGACAGCGCGTCGGCGCCGAGCCCATAGACGGTCTCGGTCGGGAAGGCGACGAGCCCTCCCGCGCGGATCACCTCCGCCCCACGCCGGACTCCCGGCTCATCGGCCTTGAGGAAGAGCGTGCGCATGGACATGGGGGCCGACCCTACCGGAGAGAGGCCCTGGAGGCAAGCCGACAGGAGGCAGGCCGACGCTTGGCAGCGTCCCGGCCGTTCGCCTAGCGTGTGTGACAAGGAGGATATACATGATCAACCGACTGATCGCTCTGCTTGCCGCCCTGTTTCTGGCCGCCTGCCGCTTTTTCAACCGCCTGCCACTCCGAGGAGCTCGACTTCGAAGATGAGCGTGGCGCCGGGCGGGATCACGCCGCCCGCGCCGCGCTCGCCATAGCCTAGGTGCGCCGGGATGATGAGCTTGCGCTTGCCGCCCACCTTCATCGTGCCCACGCCCTCGTCCCAGCCCTTGATCACGCGCCCCTTGCCGATCGGAAAGGCGAACGGCTCGCCGCGGTCCACCGAGCTGTCGAACTTCTGGCCGCTCTTGAGCCACCCCGTGTAGTGCACGCTGACCGTGTCGCCCGGCTTGGGTCCTGCCCCGGTACCCGCGGCGATCTCGACGTACTCGAGCCCGCTGGCCGTCTGGATAACCTCCTCGTCCATCGTCGGGAGTCCCTCCTGACCGGCATCATAGCGCGATCACGCTCGTCTTCGATGGGGACGATGTCCGCCTCGACGTGGTCCAGGAGCACGAGGCGTGAGAGCGCCCCAGCAGCGCGGCCTTAGCGAGTGCGGCGGCCGACCAGCGCCGCCTCCACCGAGCGGCGGTCCGCGCGCGTGAGTGCGCGCGCCATGGCGGGCGTCAGCAACTTCGTGTGCGGGATGTCGACCAGGTACTCGGGGATCCACCAGAGGGCCTTGTCGGAGGTCATCCACCCCGGGTGCACCCGGTCGAATCGCGCGAGGTTGACCGGCTGCGAGAACGTGCGGAGCGTCCGCCGCCCCCGCAGGTCGACGTAGCCCTCGAAGTAGCTCATCGCCAGCTCCCGGAGGCCCCGGTACACGGGCTCGCGGTAGCGCAGCCCCGAGTAGTTCGACTTGGCGACGGCGCCCCAGCGGCCGCACCGGCTGAAGACGGCGATGACGTGGTCGGTGTCGTCCGGGACGGATTCGAAATCAAGGAGCAGCGGCGGGTAGCCCAGCACCCGGAGCGCCGCGGCAGCGAAGATGGCGCCCTCGAGGCAGTGCGCCGTGCGCTCGCGCAGCACGCGGCGCGGGGACCACGCCGTGTCCGCGATGTGGTACGGCATGGAGTCGAGCAGGTCCTGCACGCCGCTCGGGGTCTTGAGCCCGCAGAGAATCCGCAGCTCGCGCGGCGTGAAGCCCGGGGGCTTCTCCGCGACGCCGCGCGCTTTTCTCAATGAGTCACCGGAGGCTCGGCGTGAGCCGGGGGCGACTCGCCCGGTATACCGGTGAACCGCTCCCGCAGCGTCATCCAGAGCTCGAGCCGCGGCCAAGCCGGCTCGGCGACGTAGCGCTGGCGGGCGGGATCGATCCACGGGTTGGGGAAGAACACCGTCAACATCTGCTCGCCCCGCCCGTTCCACATCCGGAAACCCCAGGAGCTCGCGCGGCCGCCGCGGTCGAGGTTGCGGAAGAAGGCCGCCCGCGCGCACCGGCGCCACTCGGCAAGCTCGGGAGGCGTCGGCAGGCTCGAGCTTCCGCGGTGGGGGCCGATGCACAGGTGGAAGTGCCAGGATTCGCTGCCGCCCACCTGCACCGTCACGTAGCCGTCGAGGATCCCAATCGTGGGCTTCTCGGCGAAGCGCCCCTCGAACACGGCGCCCTCGATGCAGGGGCCGAAGATCACGTCCCGCCAGTGCGTCTCGAACATCTCCCGGAGGAGCGCCAGCAGCGCGGGCTCCGAGCACTCGACGTCGAAGTACTCGGTGCGCGTGCCGTCGAGGTTGGCCTGCGCTGACGTCATGGGCGACTCCACC
Source organism: Candidatus Rokuibacteriota bacterium (assembly GCA_016179165.1). GTDB lineage: Bacteria > Methylomirabilota > Methylomirabilia > Rokubacteriales > CSP1-6 > AR37. The sequence goes on from JACORX010000116.1 coordinate 10,718, forward strand.
GGGCTACGACCTGAGGCCCGGCAGCGACGGGAACAGCTCCGACCCGCCGAAGCCGCACCTCACCGGAACGTAGAGCACCGACGGCCTGCCCTTGGCGCCCTTGGGAAGTTCGCCGCGCCCCGGCGCCGGCCCGGCCGGCAGCACGTCACCCGCACCGGCGTCAGCGAGCGGATCATCCGGTACTCCTTTCGGATCAGCGAGGTGGAAGGCCAAGGCACCGTAGCACCGTTGCGGGTCGAGGCGTAACCGCCCCGGCCCGAGCGGTCATCGCCTGACCGAGATCCGCGGCGACGGCAGCCCGACGTGGATGTGCGCGCCCGACGCGGAGCCTCGCACGGCGCCCCAGGAGGCGATGAAGGGGATGCGGGCCGCGCGCAGGTAGTCCATCAGCGCCCGGGGAACGATCACCGCTGGCGGGGCGGATGGGCCCGCACGGTCGCTTCGTTGACCTCCGTGCCCCAGCCCGGGCCTGTCGGCAGGCTCATGTGGCCGTCCTTGATGGCGGGCTTCACGGTCACGAGGTCGTCGTGCCAGGGCACCGTGTCGGGATCGGTCTCCATGATGCGCAGGTTGGGCACGACGGCGCAGAAGTGGGCGCTCATCATCGTCGCGAGCGGGCCGTAGAAGTTGTGCGGAGCGACGTTGATCTCGTACGTGTCCGCCATGTTGGCGATCTTGACCGACTCCCCCACCCCGTTCCACGGCGTGTCGATGATCGCCACGTCCACGGAGTAGTTCTCGAAGTACGGCCGATAGTCCCGCCGCCCGAACAGGCTCTCGCACGAGGCGACGGGCATGGGCGCGCGGCTTCGGATGTACTGGAGCGCCTTCGGGTCCCGCGTGTCCAGCTCCATCCAGAGGAGATCGAAGGGCTCCATCGCGCGCGCCATCTTCACGAAGCCTTCCGTCTTGTAGTTGAAGTTGAGGTCCACCATGATGTCCACGTCCGGCCCCGCGCCCTCGCGGAAGGCGGCCAGCTGCTCCTGGATGGCCTTGATCACGTAGCGGTCGGGGTTCAGCTCGGGAAAGCCTTCGGCCGCGCGGGCGAAGCCCGGGGCGTAGTTGCGCGGGCTCTCCCCGAAGATCAGCACGTTGGTCTTGAGCCCCGTGTAGCCCTTGGCGACCACTTC
>JACORX010000117.1 GCA_016179165.1 Candidatus Rokuibacteriota bacterium
CTCGTCTTCGCCGGCTCGGGAGACTGAGGCTCCTGCACGTCGTGGAGTCTCCACGACTCGCTGGAAGTGGCCAAGCGCGGGACGCCGTCCGGGTTGATCGGGACCACGGTGTTCCAGAACCTCGCCGTGAGCGAGATGGCGGCGCTCGGAGCCACAGGGCTGCCGCTCATCGTGATCCAGCACCCGCTGGGCGGTGAGAAGCCCGAGGCCGTGAGCCGGCGCGCGCTGCAGGCGGTCGAGCAGCTGGCAAGCCTGCTCGGCCGCGCGTGAGTGGCACACCAGGAGGACACCTTGCCTGACCCCGCTTCCGTTTTCCGTGAGCTCCAGTTGCCCGAGGAGGATGTCTACGCGGAGTTCGTCAAGCGCGACTGGTGTGACGGGCTGCCCATTGTGCCGCCCACGCCGGAGCGAGTGCGGGCGATGGTCGCCGCCGCGGGTGAGGACCCCGGCCGTGTCCTGGGCCTGATGCCGCCGCTCTGGCGCGAGGCGAGCGTCGAGAAGCTCGCCGTCAACGCCGTCATGGCCGGCTGCGAGCCCGCCTGCTTCCCGGTCGTTCTTGCGGCTGTCACGGCCATGCTCGAGCCCGCCTTCAACCTCTACGGGGTCCAGGCGACCACGCACCCCGTCGCACCGCTCGTCATCGTGAGCGGTCCCGCCGCGCGCGCCGTCGGCATGCACGCCGGCGCGGGGCTCTTCGGGCCCGGGTTTCGCGCCAACGCGACCATCGGCCGCGCCATCCGGCTCATCCTCATGAACGTGGGCGGCGGCTGGCCCGGGCGGCACGACATGGCGACCCAGGGCAGTCCGGCAAAATTCTCCTACGCCATCGCCGAGCGGGAGGACGTCACGCCCTGGTCACCGCTCTCCGTGCGGCTCCGCTTCGAGCCTGGGCAGAGCGTCGTGACGGTCTTCGCCGGCGAGGCGCCGCACAACGTCAACGACCACGTCTCGACCACGGCGGCGGGCATCCTCAACAACGTCTCGGACGTCGCGGCCACGCTCGGCTCCAATGTCGGCTGGTACATGGCCCAGAGTCAGCTCCTGGTGGTGCTGGGGCCTGAGCACGCGGCAACCATTGCCGCCGACGGGTTCTCGTCTTCGGATGTCCAGCGCTTTGTCTTCGAGCACGCGCGCCTGCCCTTGAGCAGGCTCAAGCTCGGCGGGATGTGGGGCATGCACGACTGGCCGCTCTGGATGCAGAAGGTCACCGACGAGCGGGCGCTCCTGCCCATGGTGCCGGCGCCCGACGACGTCTACGTCATGGTCGCCGGCGGCCCGGGCAAGCACTCCTGCGTCGTGCCCAACTGCACCTTCAGCCGCGCGGTGAGCAAGGCCGTGGAGCTGCGGTCGTAGGGGGCGAGGGGGCTCCGCTGCGCGAGAGGCGGTTCTGGTGGGCGGTGCTGGCGCTGGCCCTCGGGCTCGGCGCCTGGACGACGCTCGATGCTTGGCGGCTCGTCGGCCAGCTCTATCCGGGTTTCTCGGTGATGGACAACCTCCTGGTGGGGCTCGGGGTCGAGCGCGGCGGGCTCGAGCCGTTCGACTTCGTGCGCGCCATGGACGGTCGCCTCCTCGCCTCCGGCCGCGAGATCCAGGGCGAGGTCCGCCGCCGCCCGCCGGGGACGAGCTTCCACTACCTCGTCAACCGTCGCGGCAGCCTGGTCGAGACGGACATCACGAGCACGGTCGAGCCCGTCAGCGACTTCGTGCGATTCCTGCTCGAGGGGCTGCTGCCGGGGCTGCTCTTCCTCGGGCTGGGCGCCGCCGTCCTCGTCCTCAAGCCCGGCGCCCGGGACGCGCGGGTCTTCCTGCTCTTCTGTCTCATCTGGTTCGTGACGGCCGCGCTCTACCGCGACGCCGTCAGCACCTACCGCTTCGACGCCATCTTCCTCACCGCCTGGGCTTTCTCGCCTGCGCTCTACCTGCACCTGGCGCAGAGCTTTCCCGAGCGCCGCCCGTGGTCCCTGCGCCATCCAAGTGTCATCCGGCTGGCGTACGGCGCCTCGGCGGTCCTGGCCGTGCTGTTCCAGACGCGCCATACCGGCGTCCCGCCGAGCGAGCTCGTGCTGATTCCGATCGCGGCCGCCGTCTACTGGGTCTCGTCCCTCGTTCTCCTGATCGCGGCGCTCGCGACGACGGCGCTGAACGGATCGACCGCGCTTGGCCGCCAGCGGGCCCGGGTGCTGCTCGCGGGGTTTGCCCTGGGCCAACTCGCTCCCGTCATGGGCACGACCCTCGAGGCCGTGACGGGCATGGCGGTGCCGTATCTCAACCGGCTCTGGAAGCTCAACGTCCTCTTCCCGGTGGCCGTGGCATACGCCATGGTGCGCTACGACCTCTTCGACGTGCGCGCCGTCGTCCGACTCGGCACCATCTACGGGCTGGTGACCGGTGTCGTGATCGCGGCCTACGCGGGAGCTATCACGCTGCTCGACGTGGTCTTCACCCGGCTCGGGATGGGCGCGAGCCCGCTCGCCACGGCCGTGGTGCTGGCGCTCGTCGTCGTGCTGTTCCTCAACCCGGTCTACGTTCGCGCCCAGCGTATGGTGGACCGGGTCTTCTTCCGCCAGCGCCTCGACGTCCAGCGCGCCATCGAGCGGCTTGCCGGCACCATGACGACGGTGCTCGACCTCGACCGCATCGCGGGCCTCATCGGCCGGACGGTGGACGAGGCTTTTCATCCGTCGCGGCTGACGCTCGCGCTGCTCGACGAAGGGCGGGGGCGCTACCGCGTCGTCGTCGGCAGCGCCGGGCCCATGGGTGCGGGCGGACTGATCGCC
>JACORX010000110.1 GCA_016179165.1 Candidatus Rokuibacteriota bacterium
CGCGCGGCGACCTGGTCGCGCTGGCAGACCGCCACAACCTCGCAGCCGTGCGATTGGAAGGCGGGGATGTGGGCGCGGCCGAAGCCGAGCCCGACGATGCCGACGGTGCGGGTCGATGGAGCCACGGGCTATGTCTCCTCTGGGGATGGAAAGCGCAGAGTGACGTCGCCCTGGTGGATCGGCTTCACTGACAGCTCCTCTCGTCGCCTGGGTTGACGCGGCCTCGGCTCACGGAGCCGGAGTATAGCGCACCGGGCGCCGCGCCCATAGCGGGGTGGCCCGTCACATCCCTTGAGCCGTGCTACCATGCGGCGACTCGAAGGACCAGGAGGCACACCGACCGTGGAAAGCCAGGCCGACGACTCGAGCGACGTCCTCGTCACCCGCGAGGGCCCCGTGGTGACGCTCACCTTCAACCGCCCCGAAGCCCGCAACGCCCTGACCTGGAACATGTACGAGCGCCTCTACCAGGCCTGCGAGGAAGTGGACGCCGACGACTCCGTGCGGGTCTTCGTGCTCCGCGGCGCGGGGGGCAAAGCCTTCGTGGCCGGCACCGACATCGGCCAGTTCAAGAGCTTCAAAACCGCCGAGGACGGGATCCAGTACGAGCGCGACGGCGAGCGGCGGACAAGCCGGCTCGAGCGCGTGGGCAAGCCCGTCATCGCGCAGATCGAGGGCTACGCCGTGGGCGGCGGCTTCGCGATCGCCGCCGTTTGCGACATCAGGATCGCGACGCCGGAGTCCCGCTTCGGCTTCCCCATCGCGCGCACCCTCGGCAACTGCCTCTCGATGGAGAACTACTCGCGCTGCGTGGAGCTCTTCGGCCCCTCGCGGGTCAAGGAAATGATCATGCGGGCGCGGCTCATCACGGCCGAGGAAGCGCACGCCGCGGGCTTCGTCCATGAGATCGTGCCGGCCACTGGGCTCGAAGCGCGAGTGAAGGCCGTCGCGGAGGAGGTCGCCTCCTACGCGCCGATCACCTTGAAGGTTACCAAGGAGGCCGTCCGCCGCATTCAGGACCGCCGCCGCCTCGAGGGGGGTGAAGACCTGATCTCCCTGACTTACACGAGCGCCGATTTCCGCGAGGGCATGAGCGCCTTCCTCGAGAAGCGGAAGCCTCGCTGGACCGGGAAGTAGGCGCCCGCATGATCCGCAGCGTGCCCGGCCGCACGCCGCGCGTCCACCCGGGCGCCTGGGTCGATCCCTCCGCCCAGGTCATCGGCGACGTCACCATCGAAGAGGGCGCCAGCGTCTGGCCGCTGACCGTGCTCCGCGGCGACCAGGACAACTACGTCACGCTCGGACGCAACTCCAACGTCCAGGACAACTCCGTCCTCCACGTCACTCCGCAGTTCCCCTGCATCGTGGGCGCCAACGTCACGATCGGTCACCGCTGCGTGGTCCACGCCTGTACCATCATGGACAACGTCCGCATCGGCATCGGCGCGGTCGTGCTGACGGGCGCCGTCGTCGAAGAAGGCGCCCAAGTCGGCGCGGGAGCCGTGGTCCCGCAGGGCAAGGTCGTGCCCGCCGGCTGGCTGGTGATGGGCGTGCCCGCCAAGCCTGTCCGGAAGATGAGCGAAGAGGAGCTCGCGGACATCCGGCTGAACGCCGTCGAATACCTCGATCTCTGGCACAGAGACTACCGAGGCCGCTGAAAAGGGCCCATCTGCGTCATTTGGCAACAAGCCTATCGGGGCGCCCTCGGTCGCCGCCTCGCATCTGGGACCCTTTTGAGCGGCCTCGCCCAGCAGGAATTTTTGACTACTTCCCGTCAGGCGGGGCGCCCAGGTCGCGCGCGACCTGGAGGTCGCGGCTCTGGTCGCGTGTCCTGGTCGGGCTCAGCACGATCTCCTCGACCACGGTGCGCTCCGGCAGCGTCACGCACAGGAGGATGGCCGCCGCCACATCCTCGGGCTGCATCATCGTGGCGCGGGCGGCGGCGTCGGGCGGCAGCGGCCGGTTTGACAGGATGGGCGTGTCCACCTCGGCGGGCATCACGGTGGTCGCACGGATGCCCTTGTCGCGGAGCACGGTGTGAAGGTGACCCATGAAGTTGAGCACTCCCGCCTTGGCGGCGCCGTAGGGCGCCCCGCCGATGAGCCCGGGCCTGAGCGCCGCGTACGAGCCGACGGTCACGATGGCGCCGCCCCCGCGCCCGATCATGCTCGGCAGCACGGCCTGGGTTAACGCGTACACTCCGGTCAGGTTGACGGCGATCACGGCGTCCCAATCCTCCTGCCCCACCCAGCGGGCATTGCGCGCCTTGCTGGAATGCCCCGCGTTGTTGACGAGGATGTCCACATGCCCGAGCTCCTTGACGACCCATTCCGCCAACGCGCGGCCCTGGACGGGCTTGGCAACGTCGGCCTCGCGCGCCACAGCGCGACCACCCGTCTTTTCGATTTCCGCCACGACGGCCTCGAGAGGCGGCTTGCGCCGGCCCGCCACGACGACGTGCGCGCCCTCGGCGGCCAGCATGAGTGCCGTGGAACGGCCGATGCCCGTGCCGCCGCCTGTGACGATCGCGACCTTTCCGTCGAGCTTTCCCATATGGTCTCCGTTCAGCGCCACGCCCAGACGGGCTGTTCGAGATGGTCCACGCGCGTCGGGCGGCCGTGCGACACGACCTCGCGCATCTGGTAGATGACGGCCGCGGTGGGCGCGTGAATGAGGCTGCCGAGGAGGGGCAGCTGTATCACCGGCCGGTCGCTCTCTGAGATGGTGACGAAGCGCGGCACGTCGGGAGCATCGAGCTCTTCCAGCGGGACCACGTGCACGCGCGCCACCTCGGCAGGGTTCGGAGCGAGCGCGCCGGGATCATCGGCCCAGAAGACAACAGGCGTGATGACGAACCCCGAGCGCGTCGGGTAGTCGTCGAGGAGCCCGAGCGCAGTCCCGGCGCCGAGCTTGAGCCCGACTTCCTCGTCGAGCTCGCGGAGCGCCGCGCCTTCCGGGCTCTCCCCCGCGTCCATCCGTCCGCCCGGCAGCGCCCACTGCCCCGTGTGGGCGCGCAGGGTCGGCGCGCGTTTGGTCAGGAGGAAGCAGCCGCGCCCCTCGGCGTCGGGAAGCAGCACAACGGCCACCGCCGCGGCCTTGCGCCCCTCGACATCCACCGCCCGCCGGTCGAAAGCGGCAAGATTCGCGCGCGCCTTGTCGTGCAGCGCCAGATCGAAGCGCACGCCTAGTAGGCCGGGAGCTTCCCGCCCTTGGTGCCCGTTTTGCGGACGACTCCGACTTCCTCAGCGGCCTTGGCGGCCATGAAGCGGCTGTCGCTGGCGAGCGTGACGAACTGGTAGCCCTCGGCGATCATCTTGACCGCGTAGGCGGCGGTCGCGTTGTGTATGCCGGCGATAACGCCGTGCTTCTTGCACGCCTTGGCGATCACCTGCTGCGCCTCGACGACGGGCGCGTCCGTCTGGTCGAGCCGCGGCTTGCAGCCGAACGCCAGCGAGAGGTCCGACGGCCCGACGTAGACCGCGTCCACGCCCGGCACGCTCAGGATGTCGTCCAGATTCTTGAGCGCCTCGGCCGTCTCGATCATCGGCATCACGATGACGTCCTCGTTGGCGCGGTCGCCGTAGTCGGCGCCCATGTACAGACTCGCGCGCACGGGGCCCCAGCTGCGGTAGCCGCGCGGAGGGTACTTGCAGGCCTGGACGAGCGCCTCGGCCTGCTCGCGCGTGTTGACCATGGGGCAGATGACCCCGTAGGCGCCGGCATCCAGGATCTTCATGATGCGGGCCGGGTCGTTCCACGGCACGCGCGCCAGCGGGATGACGCCGGTGGTTGAGATGCCCTGGAGCATGCTCACGGCGACCTGGTAGTCGACCACGCCATGCTGCATGTCCACTGTCAGCGAGTCGAACCCCTGGTGGGCCATCACCTCGGCCGAGAAGCCCGAGGGAATGGACAGCCATCCGTTGACGGCGGCCTCGCCGCGCTTCCAGATCGTCCTGAGCGTATTCTCGCGCACGTCACTCTCCTTTGAATAGAGGATCACAGGCGACCGCGCTATTGAACCGCCCGCGCCCCTGCCTGTCAAGGACACGACCGCGTGCTATACTCCCGGCCGACGGATGCCATGGCCCTCGAACAGGAGCTGACGAACCGGCTGACGCAGGCGATCAAGGGCAAGGACGGACGCACCGCCGATGTGGTGCGCATGCTCAAGACCCGGCTCCAGGAGCGCCGTACCGCCAAGGGCTTCTCCGGCCGGATCGACGATGCCCTCGTCCTCGACGTCATCGGCGCCTACCGCAAGCAGCTCCAGAAGGCAATCGCGGAATACGAGAAGGTGGGCAGCCGCGGAGCTGTGCACACCGCTCAGCTCCGCTTCGAGCAGGAGTTCTGCGAAGGCTACCTGCCGAAGGGCTTGGACGAGACGGCCGTGCGCGCGCTCGTCAAGGAGCGCCTCGCCTCACTCGGCATCGCCGACGCCAAGCAGGTCGGGCGCCTCGTCGGCGACATCATGAAGACCCACAAGGGCCAGGTCGAGGCCGGGGACATCAAGCGCATCGCGGAGGAGCTGCTGAAGGGCTGAGC